>JBKPFE010000266.1:0-10758 GCA_046728705.1 Actinomycetota bacterium | reverse complement strand
GCGAGCATGGCCGCGAACGCGTCGAAGTCCGTGTTCGTGTGAGTGGCGATGACCTCGGTCGGTTTCACACCGAGATTGTGGCGGAGAGCCTCCTAGGCGAGCGCGATCGCCTCGATCTCGACCTTGGCGCCCGACGGAAGGTTCGAGATCTCGACCGTCGCTCTCGCCGGCGGTGGCTGGCCGACCCTTCTTGCGTAGACCTCATTCATGCCCGCGAAGTCACCAAGGTCGAGGAGAAAAACAGTCGTCTTGACGATCCGGTCGAGCCCCGAGCCTGCCTCTTCGAGGATCGCCTGGAGATTGTCGAACACCTTCTCGGTCTGCTCTTGGATCGAGTCGCCGACGATCTCCGCGTGCTCCGGCTCGAGGGCGAGCTGACCGGAGACGAAGACGAACCCGTTCGCTCGGATTGCCTGTGAATAGGGTGCACCCTGGAACGGCGCCGGCGCTCGTTCGGTGCGAACGACCTCCTTCTCCCCCATCGTCACTCCTTTCGCGGCGCGCTCGCGGCCGCCAGCGCGCCACCCAGCGCCTTGAAGATCGCCTCGAGCACGTGCCGCGCATCCTCGCCGTGCAGCAGCCGCACGTGCAGCGTCAGCCCGGCAGCCTCTGCGAGCTCGCGGAGGAACCCTGAGACGAGGTCGCGGTCGAGGCCGGCCACGTGAGCGTCTGAGAAGTCGACGTTCGCGACGAGCAGCGGCCGGTCCGAAGCCTCGAGCGCGACATGTGCGAGCGCCTCGTCGGCTGGAAGGCTCGCCGAGCCCCAGCCGGTCGCTCCTTCCGCGCGCAGGGGGTCGCGGAGCTCCTGTCCAAGCGCGCGCCCGGCGGCGTTGGCCTCCGCATCGGGCCCGCCGGGCGCGACCTCGAGCTGCAGGTCGAACCCGGAGTGCGTCGCCAGCAGCTCCAGCAGATGGTCGAGAACGGACAAGCCGGTGGAGACGTTGGCGCGCCCGGCGCCGCCGAGCGAGACGCGCGCCTGCAGCCCGGTGGCCTGGTTGCCTGCCTGCATCGCTCGAACGAGGGTATCGAAGCCCCCGGCGGAAGCGCCGTTAGCGCCGCGGCAACCTAGTGCCCCGTCCAGCAATACATGCCGGCTTCTGGCCCGCGATCACGCGGCGCCAGAGCCCACCCTCCTCCTCACCAAGGTCTTCAGACCTTGGCTCGTCCGAGTGCGAACTCTGGCTTGGTGCTCACGACCCAGAAGCTCGGCGGCATTACTGGACGGGGCACTAGATGTTCTCGACGCGTTCGATCCGCGCGCCCAGTGCGCGGAGGCGCTCGTCGATCCGCTCGTAGCCGCGGTCGATCTCGCCGACGTTTCCAATCGTCGAGATGCCCTCGGCGCAGAGGCTCGCGATCAGCATCGCCATGCCGGCACGGATGTCCGGGCTGGCCATCCGCTGTCCGTAGAGCTTCGCCGGGCCGGTGACGACCGCGCGGTGCGGGTCGCAGAGAATGATCCGCGCGCCCATGCTGACCAGCTTGTCGACGAAGAACAGGCGGTTCTCGAACATCTTCTCGAAGATCAGCACCGTCCCCTCTGCCTGCGTGGCGACGGCGAGGGCGATCGAGGTCAAGTCGGCCGGGAACGCCGGCCAGGGGCCGTCCTCGATCTTCGGGATCTGGTCGCCGAGATCGTCTTCGATCCTCAGCGCCTGGCCCGGCGGGATGCGGACGCTGTTTTCCCCGAGCTCGACGTGAACCCCGAGCCGGGCGAAGACCGGCAGGATCGAGACGAGGTCCTCGATGACGACGTGCTCGACCGTTACGTCACCGCTGGTCACCGCAGCCAGGCCGATGAAGCTCGCAACCTCAATGTGCTCCGGCGCGATCCGCCACTCGCCGCCCGACAGGCGTTGAACGCCGCGGATGCGCAACACGTTCGAGCCGATTCCCTCCATGCTCGCGCCGAGTGAGCAGAGGAACCGGCAGAGATCCTGGACGTGCGGCTCGCACGCGGCATTGCCGATCACGGTCTCCCCCTGCGCGACAGCGGCGGCCATGATCGCGTTCTCGGTCGCCATGACGCTCGCCTCGTCCAGGAAGATCCGGCGTCCTTGCAGCCCATTCGTCCGCATGTCGAATCGCCCGTTGAGCTCGACCTCGACCCCAAGCTCGGCGAGTGCGTGAACGTGCGGGTCGAGCCGGCGCCGCCCGATCACGTCGCCCCCAGGGGGCGGGACACTCGCCCGCCCGAACCGGGCCAGCAGCGGCCCGGCGAGCAGGAACGAGGCTCGGATCCGGCTGCACAGCTCAGGGTCGAGCTCGAACTTGTTCGCGTTGCCGGAGTCGACGCGGACCTCATTCGGTCCGATCCAGTCGACGTCGGCGCCGATGTCCGCGAGCAGGGCGAGCATCGTCTCGACATCCCGGATCCGCGGCACGTTGCTCAGGACAACGGGCTCCGATGCGATCACGGTCGCGGCCAGGATCGGCAGAGCGCCGTTCTTGTTCCCGGCCGCGGACACGCGACCGCTGAGGGGTATGCCCCCCTCGATCACGAAGCTCTCCATCAGCGCGTCTGCAACGAGAGTCGTCGACACGAGCGCACTATGGTAGTGGGCGACATGGAAGTCACCCGAGAACGGGCCTGGGACACGCTCACTCGTTACACAAAGAGCGAGCCGCTCCTGCGGCATGCGCTCGCCGTCGAGGCCGCGGTGCGGGCTTATGCACACAAGCTGGGCGGCGACGAGGAGTTCTGGGGCGCGACGGCCTTGCTCCACGACTTCGACTACGAGATCCACCCCACGCTCGACAAGCATCCGCAGGACGGGGCCGCGATCCTGCGCAAGGAGGGCTATCCGGAGGAACTGATCGAGTCCGTGCTGTCGCACGCCGAGCACCTGGAGATGGCGCGGGACACCGATCTCAAGCGGACGCTGTTCGCGTGCGACGAGCTGGCCGGGTTCATCCACGCGTGCGGGCTGGTGCGGCCGGACGGGCTCGAGACGCTGACCCCGAAGTCCGTCAAGAAGAAGCTCAAGCAGCCCTCGTTCGCCGCCGGCGTGCACCGCGACGAGGTCTATGCAGGCGCGGAGCTCCTCGGCATCGAGCTGGACGAGCACATCCAGACGGTCACGGACGCGATCAAGCCGATCGCGGGCGAGTTGGGTTTGAGGACGGCGGCGGACGCGGCATGAGACGTCGCTTGCGATGTCTCCGTCAGGCCGTGCGGGCTCTGCCCGCGCGGGCCTCTGAAATGACCGGTCGACACGATCGAAGGTCGAAGGTTCGGCTATGAGCGCACGGTTCGAGGCGATCGGGGTCGTCGTGGCCGACATGGCGCGCGGGCTTGCCTTCTACCGCCTGCTCGGTCTCGAGTTCCCGGAGGGAGCTGACTCGGAGGGCCACGCGGAGGCGTCGGTTGCGGGCGTCCGCTTCATGCTCGACACCGAGGAGACGATCAGGTCGTTCGACCCGGACTGGCAGCCGCCGTCGGGCGGGCATCGGATCGCGCCTGCGTTCCGCTGCGACTCGCCGGCAGAGGTCGACGAGACGTATCAGCGGCTTCTAGACGCCGGCGGCTCCAGCCACAAGGAGCCCTGGGACGCAGCCTGGGGCATGCGCTATGCCCAGGTGAAGGATCCCGACGGCAACATCGTCGATCTCTTCGCCGACCTCTAGGAACTCGCGGTGCCTCTCGAGGTCCTTTGGCGCGGACCGCTCTTCGGCGTTTCGGGCTACGCGCAGGAGGGGCGCGAGTTCGTACTCGGCCTGGATGCGCTGGGCGCGCACATAAGGGCCGAGGACGTCCCCCTTGGCCCCCATCGGAGCCCGCTGGAAGCATCTGCCCAGCGTCGTCTGCGTGAGCTGACGAACGCGGAAGTTGGTCCTGGGGCGATCCGCATCGAACACGGCTTGCCGTCCCGATGGGCGGCCGGCGCGCGGGCGGGACGGACCCTGTTCGAGACCGATCGCATCCCCGCCGCGTGGATTGCCGCCTGCAACTCGGTGGAAGAACTCTGGGTTCCTTCCCGGTTCAACCTCGAGACTTTCTCGGCCTCCGGCGTCGACACCGAGCGGCTCCGCGTCGTTCCGAGCCCAGTTCGGCTCGCTCGCTGGCACGGCGACGATCGGCTGCAGCTCGCCGTGTCCGGCTTTACGTTCCTCTCAGTCTTCGACTGGAGCCTGCGCAAAGGGTGGGACCTCCTGCTCGCCGCGTACGCCGATGAGTTCGGGCCTTCCGACGACGTCGTGCTCGTCCTCAACATCCATTCGTCCCACGGTCATACTGCGGCGGAGCTTCGGCGGCTCATCGAGCGCGCCGCCGGCCGGGAAGCACCCCCGATCCTCGTCCTCGACCGCCTGCTCTCGGCGGCCGACATGCCGCGCCTCTACCGTGCGGCCGACTGCTTCGTCCTGCCCACGCGCGGCGAGGGCTGGGGACGCCAGTTCCTCGAGGCGATGGCGGCGGGCACTCCCGTGATCGGCACGGACTGGGGCGGGCATACCGAGCTCCTCCACGAGGACACCGGCTATCCGATCGAGGTGAAGGGTGTCGTCCGGATCCCCGAGGCCGGTGTGCGCGAGGTGCCGTTCTACCGCGGCCACCGCTGGGCGGAGCCTTCGGTCGAGCACCTCCGCCAGCTTATGCGCCACGTCTACGAGCACCCCGAGGAGGCGCTGGCGCGAGCCGAGCGGGCGCGCTCGGCCGTGGAGGCCTATGACACCTCCGCAGTCTGTTCGCGACTCTTCCTCCGCCTGCTCGAGCCGGCGTCCGTGGTCTAGGCCTCCATGACACTCTTGTACTGCCGCCAACGGAGCGCGTTCGGCGTGCCCAGGAGCAGCCTGTTGCGAATCCGGCAGGCTCGTGGACGCGAGATCTGCGCGATGCGCCCGGCGAGTCTCGATTGCTTGACGACGGCGTTCGCGCGCTTGGCCCGCTGGGTCTCGTATCGTCGAAGCGCCGACTCCACATCGGCGTTCTCCCCCAGCGCCTGACCCAAGGCGACGGCGTCCTCGAGCGCCTGCGACGCGCCCTGCGCAGCGTCGGGCGTCATCGCGTGGGCTGCGTCGCCGAGCAGCGTCACTAGACCTCGCCCCCACCTCTTGATCGGCGCGCGGTCATAGATCCCGATCCCGACGATCGGATCGTCGTCGGCGGTGGCCGCGAGCGCCGCGGGAATCGGGTCGTGCCAGTCCCCGAAGCGCCGGAGGAATTCGTTTCTGGACCCGCGCTGCGGACCGGAGGGCTCGGGCGCGTTCTCGGAGACGAACCAGTACATGCGCCCACGGCCGATGCGGATGAGGCCGAACCGCTCCCCGCAGCCCCACGACTCGGTGAAGACGTCGGCGAGCGATTCGTGCTCGAACTCGATCACCGTGCGCCAGCCGACGTAGCCCGCGTACCTCGGCGGGTCGTCGCCGTGCAGCGAGGCGCGGACGAGCGAGCGGATCCCGTCCGCGCCGACGAGCAGGTCGGCCGTCTCCGTCTCTCCATCCTCGAGGAATACGCGGACACGCCCGCCGTCATCCTCGAAGCCGACGCAGGGCGTGCCGAGCCGAATCCGCTCGCGGCCGACGGCGTCCACGAGCGTCGTCTGGAGGTCTGCCCGATGGGTCCCGAGCATCTCCCAGCCGCGCTCGTGCAGCGGAACCTCGAGCAGCACGTCCCCCTCTTTCGTGCGGAGTTGCACGCGTCCCGCCTTGGCTCCGCCCGAGGCGATCTGGTCGCCCACGCCGAGCTGTTCGAGTGCCCGGAGCCCGTTTCGCGCCAGGGCAATGCCGGCGCCTGTCGCTTCGAGGGCCTTCGCCCTCTCCAGGACAAGCACGTCATGACCCCGCTGCTCGAGCGCAAGCGCGGCTCCGAGCCCGCCAATCCCCGCTCCGACGACGACGACCATCACCGGAGCGCCTCGATCAGCCGGTCGATGTCCTCTTGGCTCGTCCAGTAACCGCACGAGGCGCGCAGGAGCCCCTTTCCCGGGAGGTCGCGGATGATCACGCCCTCCTCAGCCAGCCGCTTCGCGGTCTCCATCGCGTCATCCTCCCAGCGCCAGGACACCAGCGTCCCCTGCCCGGGCTCCGTAACCACGTCGAGACCGGCCTCGACGAGGCGGCTCCGGCACTGGTCTGCCAGCTCCCGTGCTCGCTCAAATCGCCACTCCGGCATCCCGTCGATCGCCGATTGAAGGCCGTCCAGGAACGACACCGGGATCCAGCCGGGATCGAACCTCAGCGCCCCCGGCCGCGGCTCGAATGCGCCGCTCGGCTCGTATTTCGCCTGCGAGAAGTAGCTCGGCAAGGCCACCGCCAGCCTGTCGGGCTCCTTGACGTAGAGCGCGCCGGTCGGCGCCGGGCCACAGAGCCACTTCTGGCCGGAGACCGTGTAGAAGTCGAACGGCGCGGCGTCGACCGGGATCGCGCCCACGGACTGGGCGCCGTCCACCAGCAGCGGCACGGAAAGCGCCTCTTTCAACTCCGGCAGCGGCAGCACGTGGCCGTTGAGCCAGAGGACGTGCGAAAGCGCGACGAGCTTCGTCCGCGGGCCGACCTGCGCCAGAATCGCCTCGAGTGCATCCGCGGCCGGACGTTCGCGCACCTTTGCGACACGCACCCGGGCGCCGGAGGTGTGCAACGCGCCGGTCAGGCCGAAGTGCTCGGCGTCGGTGGTGACGAGCTCGTCCTCGGGCGAGAGCTCCATCCCGGCGAGCACGATGCGACAGCCCTCCGTGGTCGAGCTCGTCAGGGAGACAAGCTCGCTCTCGACGCCGATCAGCGCCGCCAGCGAGGCGCGAAGCCGGTCCCGCCCCTCGACCATGCGCTCGAGGTACGGCCAGCCTGCGCGGCCGTGCTCGAGCTCCTCCTGCTCGACGGCAGCCATCGCCTCGTAGGTGGCACGGGAGAGAGGCCCGACCGAACCGGCATTCAGGTAGGCGTAGCGCTCGAGCACCGGAAACACGGCCCGCGCCTCTTCAAATGTCACAGGATCCGCACCTCGACCGGTGCGTGGTCGGACAACAGCAGCCCCCTGAGCTGCCGCCGCTCGCGCGGCCACTGGTCGTACTCGCTGACCTCCGCTGCGCGCACGAGGACATGGTCGACGCCTGGGCCCGCAGCCGAGAAGCCCGCCAGCAGGCCGAACACTTGCGAGCGCTTGGTGTCGACGTTCAGGTCGCCGGCGACCACACAGAGGTCGTCGCCGGCCAGCCGCCCCGCCCACTGCGCGGCGCGCTCGACTTCGGCCTCCGGGATGCGGACGTCGCGCGCGTTCGTCGCATGCAGGTTGGCAAGCACAACTCCGCCCTCGAGCCGGACGGCGATCGCCTGACGACGCTCTTTGGCCCAGTCGAGCTGCCGCAGCAGCGGCAACTTGAGCCGACGCGCGGTCCGGAGCCGAAAGCCGAGCGGATTCAAGGTGAGGACATGGCGGGCGAGGATCGTCCGGCGGACGAGAATCGCGTTCGCCTGTCCTTCGAAAGCCGACCGGAACAGTCCTGGGTTGAGATCGGTCAAATGCCGTCCCAACTCGGCGGTCACGGGTATGGGGCCGATCATCGGGCGCGCCGCAGTCTCGCCGAAGACGTGCATTCCGCTCCACCGGCCCAGCCGACCAAGCGACCAAGGCGGCACCTCCTGAAGGCACACCGCATCCGGCTCTCCCTCGGTGATGAGTCGCACCATCTCCTCGACGTAGCGCTTGCGCCCCGGTGGATACGTGTTGCCATGAAACAGGTTCCAGGTGCGGATGACCACGCGGCTACTGTAAGCCGGGTGGCCGGTCGCTTCGCCGAACTGATCGACCGCCAGCTCGACCTATTCGAGCAGGAGGACGCGGACTTCCTGGGTCGCGTAGACGAGGCCGAACGGGACTATGACCGCGCCGATCGGGAAGACGCGGAGGAGGTCTTCGGCCGCTTCCAGGAGCTCGTCGAGTTCGGTACGGAGACGCTGGCGGAGATGCGCCACGCCTACGCGGCGACACTCGACCCGGACGCAGCCGACGACTACGTCGCCGAGTTCAACGCCGCCGTCCACCGCCGCCTCCCCCGCTTCGCCCTCGAGATCGACGACTGAAGAACCACGCTCTCAGAGGCCGCTGGCGAAGCCGCCGACGATCGCCCCGTAGGCGAGGTGCGCGACCACGGTAACGAGCGCGGTTTTCGGGCCGTAGTTTGAGAGCATGAAGCCAGGCGGCTCGAGGATCGGAGTCTCCGAGGCATCCGACCACACCGTTCCCATTCGCGGATGCACAGCCGGCAGCAAGACATTCACCAGCGCGCCTCCGGCGAAGAGGGCATGGATGAGGCCGAGGACGGCACCGAAGAGCCACCCGGCCTCGCCGACCGCCTCGAAGACGAGCCAGTAGCCGACCGCGAACACGAGCCCATTGAAGAAGTGCACCGCGTAGCCGATCGCCTGCGCCCGCCGCATGTCCTCAGTAAACGCAGTTCCGAGTAGCAACGGAATGTCCATGCGCGTCAACCCTGTGATCTGCGCAAGCCGGAGGCCCGTCGTCAGCACGAGCGTGCCGACGAACCCGCCTGCGAGTGCCCCCGCCAGGCTCATCGGGCCTCGGCCTCCCGGATCGAGACGGCGGCGTTGATCAGAGCGAGGTGGACAAGTCCCTGGGGGAAGTTTCCGAGCTGCTCACCGCTCGAGGGATCGATCTCCTCGGCGAACAGGCCAACGTCGGTGGCGAGCGGGATGAGCTCGTCCATCAGCCTCGCCGCCTCACCCACCCGCCCCAGGCGAGCAAGCGCATCCGCGAGCCAAAAGGAGCACGTCGTGAAGGCGCCCTGCCTGCCCGGAACACCGTCCTTGCCGAGGTAGCGGTAGAGCAACGGTCCGCTCCCGAGGCGGTCGCGGACAGCGTCGACGGTCGAGTTCAGGCGCTGCCTGTCGGCCTCGTATTCGACGATTGCCAAAGTGAGGATGCTCGCGTCGAGCTCGCCCAGCTCCGGAGCGCGGATGTAGGCGCCCACCTCTTCGTCCCAGCCATGTTCCTCGATCCACTCGTGGATGCGGTTGGCGCCGGCGCGCCACCTCGCACGTCCGTCGGGAATGAACCCTCCCTCCGCCAGCTTGCAAGCCCGCTCGAGTGCGGCCCAGCACATCGCCTTGGACTGGATGAAGTGCATCGGTTTCGTCCGGACCTCCCAGATCCCAGAGTCCGGGTTCGGCCACTCGCGGCTGACGAAATCGGCGATCTTCGCCGTCTCCCTGCCCGTCTCGGCGCCGAGATCACCGTGGCTTCCGGCATGCAGCCAGATCGAGTTCAGGACCGATCCGTAAAGATCGAGCTGAACTTGCCGAGCCGCCGCGTTTCCGATGCGGACAGGGGCCGAGTGCCGGTATCCGTCGAGGTGCCCCAGCTCGTGCTCCGGGACCCGGCTTCCGCCGTTGACGCGATAGAGCACTTCGAGGCGCGGCTGGGTCAGTCTCGACGCGTGCCTGAACCACCAGAAGAAGGCATGCGCCTCGTCGTGGTAGCCGAGCGCCAGTAGAGCGTCGAGCGTGTAGGTGGCGTCGCGGAGCCAGGCGTAGCGGTAATCCCAGTTTCGCGCTCCCCCGATCTCCTCGGGCAGCCCGGTCGTTGGGGCAGCGACGATGGCGCCCGAGGGCGCGAAGACGAGCAGCTTGAGGGCGAGAACGCTTCGGAGGACCGCCTCGCGCCAGGAACCGTCGTACTCGGCCCGCTTTCCCCACTCCTCCCAGAACGACAGCGTGTGAGCGAGCCGCTGCTCGGTGTCGGCCCGACCAGGAAGGACGGCAGGCCGGTGGTGCGCCGAGGCGAGAGAGAAGAGCGCGCGACCGCCGGCCTCGAGCCGAACGCGGCCGGCGGGCGCCGCCTCGGCACCCCACACGCTGAGGGTGAGGGCGTGAGCTCCGTGCGTGAAGAACACGCGTCCTGATCGACCGGTCATCGTTCCGCGCCGCCGCGCGTACTCGAACCGTGGCTCGACCGACCACTGGAGCTCGACCGAACCGTCGAGGCACTCGAGCTGACGGACGATCTCTCGCATCGGCGCCAGGCGGCCAGCGGGCGAGAGCGTCATCGCATCGATCAGGCGAACCGATCCGCGGGCGGTGCGAAAGGTCGTCTCGAGCACGTTGGTTCCTGGGACATAGCGGCGCGCAACGTCGTACGGCTCGACGGGGTGAAGCGCGAACGCCCCACCGCGCCCGGCGTCGAGGATCGCCCCGAATACCGAGGGGGAATCGACGTTGGGAAGGCAGAGCCAGTCGATCGAGCCGTCCCGGGCGACGAGAGCAGCGGTGCGGCCGTCACCGATGACGGCGTAGTCCTCGATCGGGGCGTAGCGGTTCTGCCGCATCGCCTACCTGTGGTCGGCGAAGACCGCGGGGCTACGCCTCAGCGCTCTCCTTCTCGGCGTGACCGGGAGTGACAGCGCGGCGCGTAGGCTCCTCGACCAGGTTGAGCACGCGCATTCCGTGCGTGAAGACCACCGCGCCTCCGAGCCAGCCGCCGAGCGTGAGGAAGCCGAACCCGATCAGGGTGAGGACGAGCGGCCAGCCGCCGACGGCACGGTCGACGTAGTCGCCGTGACCGGCAATCGCCGCAATCAGGAAGAACACGGTCGCCGTCACCATCGAGCTCAGGTGGAGGGTGGCGGTACGCCAAAGCGGCGTGCCCCGCGTGATGTCGAGCCAGTCGAGCAGGCCCGCCAGCGCGGTCGGCACGGTCACGACCAGGCCGGCGACGAGCGCCAGCCACCAAGCGGTCGCCAGGTTGCCCTCGCTGACCCCGAGCGCCGAGAGGACGCCAAACGCCGTCGCGCCGGTGTAGAGACC
>JBKPFE010000124.1:0-1035 GCA_046728705.1 Actinomycetota bacterium | reverse complement strand
GTACTCCTCGCGGTGGATCCCGCGGGCGATCTCCTCGTACTGGCCGTTCTCGCCGACCTTCCCGGAGACGTAGTACTGCGCCATCAGGTTCACGTACGTCCCCCGGCCGAGCTCTTCGGCGACGAAGCGCAAGATCGACTCTGTCTCCTCGAGCAGACCGGGCATGATCAAGTGCCTGAGGATGAGGCCGCGCCGCGCCATCCCGTGTTCGTCGAGCACGAGATGGCCGACCTGGCGGTTCATCTCGACGATCGTCTCGCGCGCGACGTCCGGATAGTCGGCGCGCTTCAGGTAGCGCCGCGCCGCCTCGTTCGTCCAGAGCTTGAAGTCGGGCATATAGACGTCGACGATTCCCTCCAGCAGGTGGAGGCTGTCGGGCGAGTCGTAGGCACTGGTGTTGTAGACGATCGGCAGATCGAGGCCGCGCTCGAACGCGAGCGGTAGCGCCTCGAGGATCTGGGGGACGACGTGCTCCGGTGTGACCCAGTTGATGTTGTGGCAGCCGATCGCCTGCAGCTCGAGCATCATCCCGGCGAGCCGCTCCGGAGTCACGAGCTCGCCTCGAACCTCCCACGAGATGTCGTGGTTCTGGCAGAAGACGCAGCGGAGGTTGCAGCCGGAGAAGAAGATCGTTCCCGAGCCGCGCTGACCCCGGAGGCAGTCCTCTTCGCCGAAGTGCGGGAAGTAGGAGGCGACGACCGCGTGCCGCCCGATCGCGCAGAGGCCGGCGACGTCGGCGCGTCGGTCGACCTTGCAGGCCCGCGGACACACGACGCAGCGCTCGCCGAGCAACTCGTGCGCCTCCGCCGCTCGGCGCTCGAGCTCGGCGCGCGGGAGCGAGACGGTCAGCACGGCATCGTCTCGATCGTAGCGCTCGCGTAAACGAGATGCCCAGATACGCCGGCTGTTAGCGTCGCCTCGGTGGGCAGGGGAATCGAGCTCCGGCGGCACACCGACGCCGACGGCGACGTTCTTACCGACGAAGGCGTGCGGGCCGCGCTGGCGATCGGCGCACGCCTCAGCGGCGACTACGAC
>JBKPFE010000344.1:0-6471 GCA_046728705.1 Actinomycetota bacterium | reverse complement strand
TCCTCTCCGGCGGGAACATCGACCCGACCCTGCTCATCTCGGTCATGCGCCACGGACTCACGCTCGGCGGCCGCTACCTGGTGATCCGGACGCGGATTCCCGACCGCCCTGGTGAGCTCGTCAAGCTGCTCTCGCTGATCGCGGAGGCTCGCGGCAACGTTGTCTCGGTCGAGCACCACCGCGAGGGGATGGACATCCCGGTCGCCGAGACCGAGGTCGAGCTGACGCTGATCACGCGCGACCAGGAACACTGCACCCTGCTCCTCGACCAGATGCGCAGCTGGGGCTACACGGTCGAGCGAATCAAGTAGCGGAAGATTCCGGCTCGTCTAGCCGTCTTGAGGATGACCGGTCGGCGGCATGCGGCGCCGCCGGGTTGTCTTCCTCTAGCCCGCACGACTCATAAACTCGGCGCATGAGCGGCGAGGGTCGCAGGGAGCGCAAGATCGTCAGCATCCTCTTCGCCGACCTCGTCGGCTTCACGTCGCGCGCGGAGTCGCTCGACCCGGAGGACGTCGAAGCAATCCTGCGGCCGTACCACGATCGTCTCCGCTCTGAGCTCGAACGACGAGGCGGCACCGTGGAGAAGCTAATCGGCGACGCGGTGATGGCCGTCTTCGGCGCCCCGATCGCGCACGAGGACGACCCGGAGCGGGCCGTCCGCGCTGCTCTCGCGATTCGGGACTGGATCCGCGACGAGGGCGAGCTCGAGGTCCGTGTCGCCGTGAACACCGGTGAGGTGTTCGTCTCGCTGGAGCCGAGCCCAGGTGCCGAGCGGGGCCTGGTCGCTGGCGACGTCGTCAACACCGCGTCGCGCCTCCAGACGGCGGCTCCGGTGAACGGCGTCCTCGTCGGCGAGACGACGTACAACGCCACGTCGCGCGTGATCGAGTACCGCGAGCTCCCGCCGGTCGAGGCCAAGGGGAAGGCAGAGCCGGTGGCGGTCTGGGAGGCGGTGCAGGCCCGTTCCCGCTACGGAGCGGACGTCTCCTACGAGCCGCGGACTGCTCTGATCGGGCGCGAGCGCGAGCTCGAGCTGCTGGTCGGCGCGCTCGCCCGGGTGCGCCAGCAAAGCTCCCCGCAGCTCGTGACGCTCGTCGGCGTGCCGGGGATCGGGAAGAGCCGGCTCGTCCACGAGCTCTTCGCCTCGGTCGAGGCTCAGCCCGACCTGATCTACTGGCGCCAGGGCAGATGCCTCCCATACGGGGAGGGAGTCGCGTTCTGGGCGCTGGGTGAGATTCTCAAGGCTCACGCCGGCATCCTCGAAGGCGAGCCCGAGGAGCAGGCAGCCGCCAAGCTGCAGGCCGTCGTCGATGAAGCGGTCCCCGAGGCGGAGGACGCCCAGTGGGTCGCGACGCGGCTCGGACCGCTCCTCGGTCTCGGCGACGCAGGCGAGCTCGGCGCCGACCGGCGCACCGAGAGCTTCGCCGCCTGGCGGCGGTTCTTCGAAGGGCTCGCAGAGCTCGACCCGCTCGTCCTCGTGTTCGAAGACCTGCACTGGGCAGACGACGGCCTGCTCGATTTCGTCGACTACCTAATCGAGTGGGCCGGCGCGGTCCCGATTCTCGTCGTCGCTACGGCCAGGCCCGAACTGCTCACCCGCCGTCCGGGCTGGGGCGGCGGGAAGCCGAACGCGGCGACGATCTCGCTCTCGCCGTTGACTGAGAAGGAGACGGTCAAGCTTCTCCACGGCTTGCTCGACCGTGCCGCCCTGCCCGCTGAGGTTCAGGCCCGCTTGCTGGAGCGCGCCGGCGGAAATCCGCTCTATGCCGAGGAGTTCGCCAGGATCGCCGCAGAAGGCGGAGACGGCGACCTGCCGCTTCCCGTGTCCGTGCAGGGGCTGATCGCTGCGCGCCTCGATGCGCTGGGCGGGGCGGAAAAGACGCTGCTCCAGGATGCCGCGGTCGTCGGCAAGGTCTTCTGGCAGGGAGCCGTTGCCGCGGTCGGCGACGGGGCAAGCACGCACGCGCTTGAAGATTCGCTCCATCAGCTTGAGCGCAGGGAGTTCATCCGCCGCGAGCGGCGCTCGTCGATCGAAGGGGACACTCAGTACGCGTTTGCGCACACGCTCGTGCGAGACGTGGCCTACGGCCAGATCCCGAGAGCCGACCGTGCCGAGAAGCATCGGCGCGCCGCGGTCTGGATCGAGTCGTTCGGACGGCCCGAGGACTACGCCGACCTGCGCGCCCATCACTATGCAAGCGCACTCGAGATCGCGCGGGCAGGGGGTGCCGTCACGGAAGAGCTCGTCCGTGCGACACGTCTGGCGCAGCGGGACGCGGGGGATCGAGCTGCCTCGCTCAATGCATTCGCCGCGGCCGCTCGTGACTACGACCGGGCGCTGGAGCTCTGGCCGGAGGACGACGACGACCGGCCGCGGCTCCTGCTGGGCGCGGCAGCGGCTCGTGCGCGAGCCGAAGTCTGGGATCCTCGGGAGCTCGCGGCTGCTACCGAAGCGCTGCTGGCCTCGGGCGATCACTCAGGCGCTGCGGAGGCCGAGATCCTTCGGGCCGAGGTCCTTTGGAACCTCGGGCGCGGCGAGGAGGTGCTTCGAAGCTTGGAGCGGACGACGGAGCTAGCGGAGGAGTTGCCGTTTTCGGACGCCAAGGCAAGGGTCTATGCCGGCCTCTTCCGCCTGCACCGGCTCGCGGGTCGACCGGAGCTAGCCGCTCGTTTCGGCGACGAGGCGCTGGCGATGGCCGACGAGCTCGGCCTCCAGGAACTTCGGGCGAACATCTTGAGCTCCAGCGGCTCCCAGCGCGCGATGGACGGTGACCGGCGTGGATTCGACGACATGGAAGAGAGCATTCGAATCTTCGAAGAGCTGAAAACGGCCGACGCACAACGTCCGTACAACAACCTCGCCGACGGCTACTACAACCTGGGCGATCTGTCGAAGGCGGCGGCTGCAACGGAACGCATGAAGGAGGCGTGGAAGCGCTATGCGAGCGTGGACTGGCTCCGCTGGGCCGACAGCCAGGAGTTCAGGCTCTGGTACATGACCGGTCGCTGGGATGAAGCACTCGCGCTCGCGGCCCGCTGGATCGCCGATGCACAGGCGGGACCGGGTCACTATCTCGAGCCGGTCTGGAGGTTCTACCGGGCGCGCATCCGTCTAGCCCGGGGCGATCGCGCCGGCGCCCTTGAGGATGGCTCCAGGTCTCTCGCCTCTGCTCGGAGCGCCGCAGATCCGCAGATGGTGATCCCGGCCACGGCTTATCAAAGCCGGCTCCTCTGGGCGCTGGGAGACGACGGTGCCGAGGAGCTCGCGCTCGCACTGGTCGATGTCTGCCGCCGAGCGCCGCTCGGGATCTCGCACGACTGGTTCCCGGAAATCGCCCTCGTGTTGAGCGGCCTCGACCGCACCTCCGAGCTGGAGGCAGTGGCCGAGAGCGTGCCAACGCCGACCCCTTGGCGCAACGCGGGACTTGCGCTCGGGCGCGACGACCTGCTCGGGGCAGCGGCGATCTTCCGTCGCATGGGCGCGAGGCCGCTCGAGGCTGAGGCGCTGGTTCTGGCCGTCAAGACCGGCTTCGACGCCGACCTCGGGGCCGCGATCGAGTTCTTCCAGGAAGTTGGAGCTTCCGCCGACCTCGCCGAGGCGGAGTCGCTCCTCGCTAGGTCCCGCAGCGCCTGAAGCTGACGGTGTCGCCGTCCCAGTCGGAGACGCCGCCGTGCAGCACCGGCCGCGCGTCGACGCCGGAGGCCGCCAGCACGCTGGCCGCGACTCCCGCGCGCGGCCCGCTCGAGCAGATCGTGACGACAGGCTTGCCGCCGTGGAGATCCTCCGCCCACTCGCGGACGAGCCGGTAGGGGATATTGCGGCTGCCGGGGATGTAGCCCTCGTCCCGCTCGTTTGGCTCGCGGACGTCGACGACTTGCACCGTGTCGGTCTCGATGAGCTGCTGAAGCTCCTCGAGCTCGACAGCTGCCAGGCGCTCTTCGCTCGGCGGCCCGACGAGGTAGCCGGCGAGGTCGAAGATCGCGACCGACCTCAGACCGCGGGCCGAGCGCTGCGCCTCTTCGGCGCCGGCAGCATGAATCACGACCCGCTCATCCGGTGGCAGCACGAAGGCCGCCTTCGTCGCGAAGTTCCCGCCGTCGATGGGGACGTTCAGCGCGCCACGCGCATGGCCAGCGCCGAAGTCCTCGGCCGACCGGACGTCGAGGATCGCGCCGCCGCCGCCGCCGTTCAACGGCTCGAGCGGCTCCGGGGCGCCGACGAACGGTCCTCGGTTCAGCGCGACTATTCGCTCCATGTTCGCCGGCCGCACACCGGTCCGGATCGCATCGGCGACGAACTCGGCCTCGTCGGCCGCGGCGAGCGCGTGGTTGAAGCGCCGCTCGAAGCCGATGGTCGACGACGCTTTCGAGCTCATCCCTGCGCCGCAGAGCGAGCCCGCGACATGCCCGGGATAGACCTCGACGCCGTCGTGGAGCTGCAGCAGCCGCTGGAGGCTGCGATACAGGTCGTGCGCCCCTTCGGCGGCCTCTGACGCCAGGTCCGGGCGTCCCGCGTCGCCGACGAAAAGCGCGTCTCCGGTCAGCGTCAGCCACGGCTCGTCGCCGCGTGCGCCGTCGATCACCTCGAAGCAGCAGTGCTCCGGCCTGTGTCCCGGGGTGTGGAGGACGCGCAGGCAGACTGGGCCGAGCTCGATCGTGCCCCCGTCCTCGAGCGGGTCGAACGCATACTCCGGCTCGGCGGCGGGATGGATCGAGACCGGAAGCCCGTGCTCGAGCGCGAACCTCCCGTGGCCGGAGACGTGGTCCGCGTGGGTGTGCGTCTCGAGGACGCGGACGATCCGGACCCCGTCGTCCTCCGCCTGCTCGAGGTACTGCTCGATTTCGTAGGCGGGATCGACGACGACCGCCTCACCCGAGTCCTCGTCGCCGATCAGATAGGACGCACAGCCCAGGTCGTCATCGACGAACTGGCGAAACAGCATGCGGTTCAGCGTAACTCAGAAACCGGCGCGCTTGGGGATCACCATGGGCTGGACTTCGTAACCCTCAACCGGGCTCAATGGGGTCTGGCCCCTTGAGGGTGGTTGAGGGTTGCCAGCTCTAGAAGCCAAGATGCTTGGCAATCACCATGCGTTGAACTTCGTTGGTTCCTTCCCCGATCTCGAGGATCTTCTGGTCGCGGTAGAGGCGCGAGATCGGGAACTCGTCCATGAACCCGTAGCCGCCGTGAATCTGCAGCGCGGCGTTCGCGGCGCGGTTGGAGAGCTCGCCGGTGAAGAGCTTGGCCATCGCCGCCTCCTTCGCGAAGGGCCGGCCCTGATCCTTGAGCCAGGCGGCCTTGTAGACCATCGATCGGCCTGCCTCGATCTCGGTCGCCATGTCGGCGAGCGCGAACTGGACGGCCTGAAACGCGGCGATCGGCCGGCCGAACTGCCGCCGCTCCTTCGCATACCGCGACGCGAGGTCGTAGGCGCCCTGGGCGAGCCCGACGCCCATCGCCGCCACCGAGATCCGTCCGCCGTCGAGGATCTCGAGGAACTGCTGGAAGCCCTTCCCCCGCGGCCCGAGCAGGTTGCCCTCCGGCACTCGCACATCGCGGAACGAGAGCTCACGCGTGTCGGACGCGCGCCATCCGAGCTTCTGCATCGGCGGCGCAACCTCGTATCCGGGCGTCCCGTTCGGAACGATGATGTTCGAGACTTCGTCCTCACCCGTCAGCGCCGTGATCGTGACGCAGGCGGTGATGTCCGTACCCGCGTTCGTGATGAACATCTTCGAGCCGTTGATCACCCATTCGCCGTCGCGGAGCTCGGCGCTGGTGCGCGTCGCACCGGCATCGGAACCCGCCTCGGGCTCGGTCAGCCCAAACGCGGCGAGCTTCTCGCCGGAGGCGAGCTGGGGCAACCATTCCCGCTTCTGCTCCTCCGTCCCGAACTGGAAGATCGGCAGCGTCCCGAGCGAGTGATGCGCTGCGACGGTGATCGCGACCGACGAGTCCACTCGAGTCAACTCCTCGACTGCGATCGCGTAGGAGATGGTGTCGGCTCCGGCCCCGCCGTACTCCTCGGGGATCGTCATCCCCATCAGCCCGAGCTGCGCCAGCTCGGCGACGAGCTCGTAGGGGAAGCGGTGCTCGCGGTCGAGCTCCTCCGCCACCGGGGCGACGCGCTGAACGGCGAAGTCGCGCACGGTCCGGCGGACGAGCTCGTGCTCGTCCGAGAGGTCGTAGTTCGGCGTCACGTCAGGGACCGTGCCAGCTCCGCGATCAGCCGCACGCCGTAGCCCGTGCCGCCGGGCGGGAAGTAGTCCGGGCGCGCCCAGCGTAGGAAGCCCGGCCCAGCCATGTCGATGTGCGCCCAGGGGCCTTCGCCGGCGAACTCCTTCAGAAACTCGGCCGCGTACACGGGTGACGCCTGGCCACGGACCGACGAGTTCTTCATGTCGGCGAAGGTGGAATCGATCAGCCGGCGGTAGCGGCGGTGCATCGGCCAACCCCATGCGTGATCG
>JBKPFE010000236.1:0-4180 GCA_046728705.1 Actinomycetota bacterium | reverse complement strand
ACCGGTTCGCGACGAGCTCAAGCTGATGTCGATCGGCTTCTTCCTCGAGGACAACGCGCCGGTCATGTGGCGCGGGCCGATGCTGCACAAGGCGCTCGAGCAGTTCCTCTCCGACGTTCACTGGGGCGAGCTCGACACGTTGGTCGTGGACATGCCTCCGGGAACGGGCGACGTCTCGATCTCGCTCGGGCAGCTGCTCCCGCGCGCCGAGGTCCTCGTCGTGACGACGCCGCAGCCGGCCGCGCAGCAGGTCGCGGTTCGCGCCGCTCAGATGGCCGAGAAGACGAACATGCGCCTGCTCGGCGCCGTCGAGAACATGTCCTATCTGGTCGGGAGCGGCGACGAGCTCTTCGGCTCGGGAGGAGGCGAGGCGCTCGCTCGCGAGATTGGAGTGCCGTTGCTCGCCAAGATTCCGCTCGACCCGGCGCTGCGCGAGGCGGCGGACCGCGGCGAGCCGCTCGTGTGGGAGCGTCCCGAGGCAGACGTGAGTCGCGAGATCGTTGCGCTCGCCGAGCGGATCTCCGCGGCGAGCCGCGAGCAGGGACTGGGGATCACCAAGTCCCTCCCACTCGCAGGGGCCCGTTCCTAGCCTCGCGTGCGCGCCGACGAGGCGGTGCAGCGCCTTCGAGACCTCGGGTTCGGAGAGCGGGAGGCGCAGATCCTCGCCGGGCACTTCCTCGAAGCGGAGAGCCGCGGGAAGGCGGGTCACGGGCTCGCCCGGATCGAGTGGCTCGCCGAGCAGGAGCTCACTCCTGACGCCAGACCCGAGCGAGTCTTCGCCGCCGAGGGCTTCGAGCGCTGGGACGGTCGCGGCGCGCTCGGGTATCTCACGCTCGCCGAGATCTGCAGCGCTCAGATCGCGGAGCCACCCGAGCACGCTCGGGTCGTCGTCGTCTCGAACTGCTTTCCGACCGGGATGCTCGGCCACTGGACGCGGCAGCTCGCCGACGCGGGTCTCGTCGCTGCGTTGACCGCGACGTCGCCGGCGCGGCTCGCCCATCCGGACGGCGGTCCGGCGCTGGCGGGCACCAATCCGCTCTCGATCGCGGTTCCGAGCTCGGACGGGCGACCGGTCGTAGCCGACGTCTCGATGGGCCGGGTGACCTACGGCGACGTCATCGCGGGACTGGCCTCCGCCGACGACCTGGTGCCGTTCGGCGGCGAGCAGGCCCACAAGGCGTTTTCGCTCGCGCTGGGCCTCCAGCTCCTGGTCGACGCGCTAGCGGCCGGCGACGGGTACGGCGCGGTGCTGCTGGTCGCCTTCCCCGAGGCCGATCCGGTTCCGGCGCTCCGGCGTGTGGCCGAGGGGATCCGGCTGCCGGGCGACGGTTCTTAGGCGCCGACTAGGCGGCGCCGACCAGAGGGTGCCGGCTTTGCCGGCGTCCCGTTGTCATGGCTTAACCAAGGCTTTCCGCTCTCGTAGCCGCGGTTTGCCCGCCGTTGGGCGGACGCCCGCGAGCCTGTCCTCATGAGCAAAGGAGGACACATGAGCAAGCTCGTTATCGGCCTGTCCGTGTTCGTGCTGCTTGCGGCAGGAGGTGCGCTCGCCGGCGGAGCGCTCACGGACTCGGCCTCGGACGACGGGGTGACGACCACGATCGGTGAGACCACCACCACCGGAGAGACGACCACCACGAACGAGACGACGACTCTCGGCACGACGACGGGCGAGACGGAGACCGAGGACGTCAGCGGCCCGTGCGACGAGGCCGAGCACGCCAACGATCCGCGGTGCTCGGGCGCAGAGCCCAGCGAGGACGACCGCCGCGGCCGCGACGGGCGTGGGCACAACGAGGACAACGACAACCACAACCAAGGCAGCGGCAACGACGACGACAACGACAACGACAACGACGAGGACCGCTCCGGCTCGAACTCGGGCCGCGGGTGACCACGAGAAGGAGGAATCGATGAAGAAGACCGTCGGAGTTCTGCTGGCCTCGGCGATCGCGATGATTGCGCTCGCCGTGCCCACGCTCGGCTCGGGGGCAGCGCAGACGATCCGCGTCAACGAGGTCGACGGCCGGATCTCGCTGTCGGCCCGGCCTAGGTCCGGCGCCGTGAAGTTCGTCGTCCGCAACCGCGGTGACGAGGGGCACGACTACTGGCTCCGCGGCGGCGGCACGCGCTGGAAGACACGGGTACTCGGCGTCGGCAGCAGCGCGACGCTGTCCGTCCGCCTCAAGAAGGGCGTCCGCTACTCGTACTGGTGCGGCGTCAGCGACCACGCCCGGGAGGGCATGCGCGGGAGCTTCGTCGCGCGGTAGCGGGTACAACCCCCGATATGCAGTTCGGTAAGCGGACGATTCTGCTCGTCGAGGACGAGGAATCGATCGTCACGCCCCTTGTCGAAGCCCTCCGCCGTGAGGGCTTCGACAGTGCTGTCTCCACCTCGGCGGCGGACTCGTTGGAGGCATTCGAGCGTGCTCGACCCGACCTCGTCCTGCTCGACGTCATGCTTCCGGACGGCTCGGGCTTCGAGGTCTGCCGGGAGCTTCGCGCGCGCTCGCGCGTTCCGATCATCATGCTGACCGCGCGCGGCGAGGAGGCCGATCGGGTCGCGGGGCTCGAGCTCGGGGCGGACGACTACGTCGTGAAGCCGTTCAGCGCGCGCGAGCTCGTGGCCAGGGTGCGAGCGGTGCTCCGGCGTGCTGCCGAGGCGAGCGAACGCCGAGCGGAAGGTGCGACCGAGATCGGCGAGCTCCGTGTCGACCCGGCCCGGCGAGCCGCTTCTTTCCGCAGCGAGGAGCTCGAGCTCAGCCGCAAGGAGTTCGATCTCCTGCGCCTACTGGTCGACAACTCAGGCTCTGTCGTCACGCGCGAGCGGTTGATCGACGAGGTCTGGGACACGAACTGGTTCGGCTCGACGAAGACGCTCGACGTCCACGTGAGCGGTCTGCGGAAGAAGCTCGAGGACGACCCGAACGCGCCGCGCTACATCCACACCGTCCGCGGCGTCGGCTTCCGCTTCGCCTCTGCAGAGGAAGTATGAGCCTCCGCACACGCCTCCTCGCCGCGTTCGCGTACGTGCTCGTGCTCGTGATCGTCGCTCTGGAAGTGCCGCTGATCCTGAACGTCTCGCGCCGGGTCGACGCGGAGGTGAAGGCGCAGGCGGCCGCGCAGGCACAGCTCGTCGCGGCGAGCGCGGCGGCGGAGCTCGAGGACGAGGATGGGCGCAGGCTCGGCCGCATCGCGAGGGAGGCTGCCCGAGAGTCAGGTGGGCGGGTGATCGTCGTCGGCCGGGACGGACGGCTCGTGGCGGACTCGGCAGGCCTCGAGTCGGGTTCCTACCGGGACCGGCCCGAGATCGCGTCAGCGCTCGACGGGCGGATCGCTCAAGGCCGACGGTTCAGCGACACGCTGGGCGAGTCGCTCATGTACACCGCCGTTCCGGTCGTGATCGGGAGTGACATCGGCGGCGCCGTTCGGGTAACGCAAAGCGTTGACGCGATCGACAGGCGGGTCCGGCGCGACGTCAGCGGGCTCATCGGCATCGGCGCGATCGCACTCGCTCTCGGGCTCGGGTTTGCCTGGGTACTGGCGGGCACGCTCGCCCGGCCGCTCCAGCGGCTCGCGAGCGCAGCCCGACGCGTCGAGGCCGGTGATCTCGATGCCCGCGCCGAGCCGGAGGGCTCGACGGAGCATCGCGAGGTGGCGCATGCCTTCAACGACATGACCGAGCGCCTCGGCCAGGTACTCGAGGCGCAGCGTCAGTTCGTCGCGAACGCGTCTCACCAGCTGCGGACGCCCTTGACCGGTCTTCGCCTCCGGCTCGAGTCGGCGTCGCTCAAGGCCGGGCCGGACCTGGCGGATGAGCTCGAGGCCGCCGAGCGTGAGGTCGAGCGGTTAGCCCGGCTGCTCACCGCGCTCCTTACGCTTGCTCGTGAGGGCGACCGGCCGACGGTCCACGCCTCGGTGTCGGTGCGCGAAGCCGCCGAGCAGGCGAGGGAGCGCTGGCTCGACCGGGCGGGACGTAGTGGCCACAGGCTGCTCGTCGACTGCCGTGACGATGTCGCCGCGCGGGCGTCGGAGGAGGATCTGGCGATCGTCCTCGACAACCTGATCGAGAACGCCTTGCATTACTCCGACGAGGGCGCCGTCACGGTCGAGTGTGGCCGCGACGCCGGCGAGGTGTACCTCGCCGTGCTCGACGAGGGCCCCGGGCTCGAGCCCGGCGAGG
>JBKPFE010000233.1:0-5789 GCA_046728705.1 Actinomycetota bacterium | reverse complement strand
TGACGCTGCCGTTGAGCCTCGCCGAGCTCGGCGCCAGTGACGACGCAGGCGCCGTCACCGTCGTGGGCGGGCCGGCGGTCGAGAACGTTCGGTCTCTTCCTCGGCTGGTGCCCGCGTCGCTCGAGGCGACGAGCCGGTAGTGGTAGACCCGCCCCGGTGCCAGGCTCGACACTGCCGCGGAGACGCTAATGGCAGTCGTGCCCGAGCCCGCGCTCCTCGACACCGTCCTGGAGCCATAGCTCGTGCTCGTCCCGTACTCGAAGTACCACGTCGTCGCCCGGCCGTTCGGGTCGACCGATCCGTTGAGCGTCGCGGAGGTGACCGTGACGCTCGTCGCAGAGCCCGTGGCGGCGACAGGCGCCGTCAAGGTGGTGAAGATCCCGTCGGCGCCCCGCGCCGTGCCACCGCCGTTCGTGGCGACGAGCCGATAGTGGTACGTCGTCCCGGGCGTGAGACCCGTGAGCGCTGCGGAAACCTGGACGTTGGCGGTGCCGGAGCCCGCGCTCCTCGACGGGGTCCTCCGACCGTAGCTCGTGCTCGTGCCGTACTCGAAGTACCAGCTCGTCGATTGGCCGTTGGGGTTGACCGTGCCACTCGCCGTTGCGGACGTCGTCCTTACGGCGCTCACCGGCCCGCTGATCGCCGTCGGCGCGGCGAGGACGGCGGCCCCGCCCGCACTGCCCGCCAAAAGCACGAGGGCTGCCAGCAGGAAGGATGTGCCGAGGAGCCTGCCTGGGCTTCGCGTCCTCATTTGCACGAGTCCGTATAACCCAGCTGCTGTAAACAACGTGCTAGGAAAGCGGAAGGATTCTGTTCTAGCGGCCGACGAGCTTGAAGACGCGGCGGCCGGCGCGCTCGACCGGGCCCGGTAGCCAGTCGCGCTTCTTCTTCACGACCCTCGTGGTCGCGCCGAAAATCGCCTTCATCAGCTGGACGCGGCGGGCGTGCAGCCGGTCGTACGGCGTGTTGTGCGCGACCTTCGATGCAATCGTCGTCGAACCGATCACGAACCGGACGTCGCGGAACTGGCGCGAGCTGAAGATCTTCTCGGCGACCACCTTCCGCACCCCGGCGTGCCACGTGGTGTCGTGGAACGCAACCGTGCCGCCCTCGATGACCTTCGGCACCCAGGTCTCGAAGTCGTGCCGGACGTCCTCCTCCTCATGCGAGCCGTCGACGAAGAGCAGCCCAATCGGCTCCTGGAAGCCTTCGACGACGTCCTGGGAAAGGCCCTTGACCGGGGTGACGAGATCGGCGATGCCGGCGCGCTCGATGTTGTCCTTGAACTCGCCGTGGCGGTAGTCGGCGTGCGGGTCGACGGCGAAGATGCGAACGCCGTTCCCAGCGCGCGAGCCGAGCCCGAGGCAGATCGTCGACTTGCCCTTCCACGAGCCGATCTCGACGATCACGCCCCTCCCGGTGCACTCGCGGGCGAGCTCGTAGAGCGCCTCGCCTTCCTCGTCCGAGAGCCAGCCGGGGACGTCCTTGATCAGCTCCTTGACGGCCGCGAAGTCGCTCATTTGCGCCGAGGACTCTAGGCCACGAGCAGGCCGGTCACGTACATGACCACGATGCCTGCGAGGAAGCCGCCGAGCACGTGTGGCGAGCCGAGCCCGCCCGGCGCCCTGCGCGCCACGTAGCGCGCGACCTCGACGACGACCTCGAACGCCGCCCCCGCCGCCGCGGCGAAGAACACGACGCCGAGCAGGTCGCTCGTCACGAAGCCGCCGAGCCAGGCCCCGAGGATCGCGGGCGCGCCGGCCACGAGCGCCAGCACTGCCAGCCGCTGCCACGCGACGCTGCGGCCCTCCGCGAGCGGCGAGGCGATTCCGAGTCCCTCGGTGACGTTGTGGATCATGAAGCCGACGATGAAGAACGTCCCGAGCGCGAGCTCGCCGAGCGCGAAGGACGAGCCGATCGCCAGGCCCTCGCCGAGGTTGTGCAAACCGATTCCGATCGCGACGAGCGTGGCCAGGGCGAGCCCATTGACGCCCGAGCCGCCGCCCTCGCCCATCCGGGTCGAGATCGCCGTCAGGAACAGGAAGCTGAGCGCGACGCCGAGCAGCACCAGGCCGGCGCCCCCCAACGCGCTCGGCAGCGCTGCTTGCAGCTCCAACGCCTCCGACAGCGCCTCGACGGCGAGGAACGTGAGCAACCCGGCGGTCAGCGCCATGAACGCGGCCAGCCACTGGGGCGCGGCTCGCCGCAGCGACGGCAGCCACAGCAAGCCCAGCGCGACCGGCACGATCCCGACGAGCGTCCCGATCAGCGCGTAGCCGAAGAAGCTCCTCGCCGAAGCCTCGGGGGTCTGGACTGCGGCGGCGATCTCCTCTGTCGTCTCGATGCCCGTCGAACTCGTGACTCCGACCGAGATCGGCTCCTCCGGCACCCAGTCGTACTGGACGATGATCTCGCTCGAGCGCAAACGGCCGAGCGTGCGCTCGCCTTCGACGTCGAAAGGCATGATCGCGTCGTCGACGGCAACGGAGGCGATCGTCAGGTCGTCGGGCTGCGGGTTCGTGACCCGGATCCGGATCTCGCCGGGGTGGAACTCGACCCGGCGAATGTCGAACTCGTCGGCGGGCGGCGGGCTCTCGCCGAGCAGGTTAGTGACCGTCCCGCCGGTGGCGGTGAAGAGCGCGACGACGCCGGTGAGCAGGATGAGCGGCACGAACGCCCAAAGCCGCCAGCTCCGGCCCGGCACAGCTGCTTCGGCCCGGCTCGCCATCAATCCTTGACGTCGAAGAAGCCCATCCAGCCGAGCTCGGCGAACTCGGACTGGTGGCCGTGGAACATGAACTCCCCCGTGTTCGCGAAGTCGATTTCGATGATCCCGCGCTGGCCCTGCACTTGGGCGACCGTATCGGTGTATTCCCAGTAATCGCCCGTGCCCGTCGGCTGGTAACGGAAGAAGTCGCCGTGCAGGTGGAAGGAGTTGAGGAGGTCGAACTCGGTCAGGTTGGCGAGGTAGATGCGCACGGTCTGTGAGCGCTTGACCTGGATCGGATAGCGCGCGTAGTAGAACGACCTGCCGTTGACGGTGTAGAAGTTGTTCTCGCCGTCGCCGTCGGTGTCGTAGCCGTTCATGACCATGACCAGCTCCTGCGCTGGCGGGCGCGGCTCCTTCGGGTCGACGATGAACGCGCCGTAGAGCCCCTTGTGGATGTGCTTCTTCAGCGGCGTCGCGTGACAGTGGTAGAGGTGCAACCCCGCCGGACGCGCACGGAACTCGTAGGTGAACGAGTCGCCGGGAGCGACGACCTCGAAGACGCCGTCCATCCCTGCCGGGTGGATGCCGTGGAAGTGGATCGTGTGCGGGTGCGACCCGCCGTTGACGAAGTTGACCCGCAGGAGATCGTCTTCGGTCGCGCGGATCACGGGACCCGGGACAGTGCCGTTGTAGGTCCAGGCATTGAAGTGGACACCTGGTGCGATCTCGATCGTCTTGTCGACGGCGACGACCTCGTACTCGCGCACGCGCCCCTGCTTGTGCGGCAGCGCCTTCGGCGGGTAGAGCAGGTGGTCGAGATCGTTAGGGCCGCCCGGTGCCGGCACGTGGTCGCGGATCATGGCCGCGTGCCCGAGCGTCGGATGGTTGTGGCCCTTGTGGGTGGCGCTCGGATGCGAGTGTGAATGCCCAGGCAGGTTCAGCCTGGCGAACGGGGCGGCCGCGACGAGCGGCGCCGCACCTGCCAGCATCTGCTTCCGGGTAAACTTAGGCATGCCTAAATAATAACTGAGGCATATGGAACTGACCGACGCGATCCAGGACTACCTGAAGGAGATCTACAAGCTCGAGGCCGCCGGCCGGCGAGCGACCACCTCTGCGCTCGCCGAGGTGCTGGAGATCTCCCCGCCCTCGGTTACCGCGATGCTGAAGAAGCTCGCCACCCTTGGGCTGGTCAAGCACGAGCGCTACCGCGGAGCCACGCTCACCGAGCAGGGCGAGCGCGTGGCGCTGGAGGTGATTCGTCATCACCGGCTGATCGAGCAGTACCTCGTCGAGACGCTGGGGATTCCCATCGATGCCGTCCACGTCGAGGCCGACCGGCTCGAGCACGCGCTCTCGGAGGAGCTCGAGGCGCACATCGACCGCACGCTCGGCTTCCCGACCCGCGACCCGCACGGCGATCCGATCCCGGACGCCGAGCTCAAGGTCGCGAGGCAAGACCTGACTCCGCTTTCGACCCTCGAGCCCGGTGCGAAGGCGACCGTCGAGCGAATTCCCGACGGTGACGGTGAGCTCCTGCGCTACCTGTCGAAGCTCAAGCTGACTCCGGGAAGCCGTCTTCAGGTGCGTGAGTCAGCGCCCTTCGACGGCCCGGTGACGGTGCGCGTCAGCGGCGTCGAGCACGCGATCTCGCGCGAGCTCGCGGCCAGGATCAGCGTCAGCTAACGCGTCCAGTCGACGCCGTTGATGCCGAAGAGGACATCTTGCGGAAGCTCGGGAATCTCGATCCGCTTCACCTCGCGCCCGTTCAACGAGACGACCCAGAGCTCACTGTTCGACAGGCCGCGCTCCAACTCGTGCCCGACGACAAAGAGCAGGTGACGTCCGTCCGGAGACCAGGCCGGATTCGAGTCGGCCTGGAGACGGGGCGGCCGCACGATCACGCGGAGCCCCTTTCCGTCCGGCCGAATCACCATCACGGCGTGGTTGCGACAGCGCACCCCGTCGAAGCCGATGAACGCGATCTGCTTGCCGTCCGGCGACCAGCGTGGAAGGCGGCCGCAAACGCCGGGCGGCTTGAGACGCCTCGCCCCGCGACCGTCGGCCCGGACGACATAGAGACCGGCCGTGGCGTGGTTAAACGCAATCCGGCGACCGTCGGGCGACCAGTCCGGAGATTGGAACGGTCCTCGTCGCCACAGGTTCAGCTCACGGAGCCGCGTCCCAGTGGCGGCGCGCATCGTGAAGAGCGTCTGGTCGCGGACGAAGACCATCGTCCGCCCATCCGGCGACCACGCCGGATCTCTTACGCACAGGCCGCAGCGTCCCCGCGTCAGCTGCCGGCCTTGGCCTTTCGGCCTCACCGCCAACCTCCAGATCGACCGCTGAGCGGAGAACGCCACCGAGCGCCCGTCCGGCGACCAGCGAGGGTAGCGGGGCGAGAGCGCCCGCAACCTCGTCGCGAGCCACCGGAATCCGCGGCCGGACGCGCTGACCGAGAAGAGCTCCGTACCGTAAAGGTCCTCCGGGCAGCCTGTGCACGAGAAGACGATCGTCCCCGAGCCTCTGAAGATGCCGGGTCGAGCGGGGGTGCCGCCGGAGGCGGCGCTCACGAGGATCGCAGCGAGTACCACGGCTAGCCCGATTCGGGTCACGCCACCGAGTCTTCCCGACGAAGTTTCACGTTCTGTAAAGGTGTCCTACTGGTTGCGACGCTCCCAGGCCGTCGCCATCGCGATCCGCTTCGCGATCGACGGGTGCGTGGCGAGCGCCTGGTACGCCCAGTGCGGCGGGGTGGGATCCTCGAGCGCTTCTCGAGTGAAGTTCCGGAAGAGCGCCCGGGCGGCGGCCGGGTCGCGGGTCGTCTCGAGGGCGATCCAATCGGCCTCGGCTTCCAGCTCCCGCGAGACGGCGTTGTCGAGCGGGCTCAGCAGGAGACTCCCGGCGACCAAGGCCAGCAAGGCGAGCGGCACCGCCCTCGGCTGGTACAGACCGCCACGCCGCGCTGTCAACCAGGCAACTCCGCCGAGGAGCGGGAGCAGCAAGAGGGCGAGCCAGGCAATGCCCTTCCAGATGTGCTCGCGTGCGTGGTCAGCGAGCTCATGGGCCAGCACGACCC
>JBKPFE010000353.1:0-13120 GCA_046728705.1 Actinomycetota bacterium | reverse complement strand
GGTGCGGACGACGAGCGCCCGCCGCGGGGTTCCGACGTCCGGATCGACAACGGCCAAGTGCACACCTTCCGGCATGTACGGCAGCGTGTTCGCGAGCACGATCGCTCCCTGGAGGATGCTCTGCGGCTCGATCCCGTGCGTTATGTCGATCACGTCCACGTCTGGCGCGATCCGCTTGATCACGCCGTGGCAGGTGCCGACGAAGTCGTCCTCGAGCCCGAAGTCGGAGAGGAACGTGATCACGGCCGGACGGACGCTAGCGCCTCGAGCAAACCGTCGATGTCGTGCGTCGCCGCCTCCCGGATGACACGGATCCCGTGCCCTTCCGCCGCCTTGGTGGTCTCGGGACCAATCGAGACCGCGGCGATCTCTCCGCCGAGCGCGGCGAAGGCCCTGGCGGCGGAGGGCGACGCGAGCACGACCACGTCGGCTTCAGGCACCTGCTCAGGCTTCAGCGCGCGGGTGCGGTACAGCGGGACGAAATCGGCAGCGAGCTCCTCGACGAGCAGGCGTCGCGCTCCCTCCGCGCCTGCGAAGAGGACGCGCCCGGCCGGTCTCGGCAGCTCGGCAAGCAGGCCCTCCTGCGTCGACACCCGCGGGACGAGGTCGGCGCTGCCGAGCGCATCCGCAGTCGCTCGGCCGATTGCCGCGACCCGCCTCGCCCGGCCGCGCGCGCGCCGCCTCAGCTCGTTCGCACCGGTCACGCTGGTGACGATCAGCCAGTCGTAGCCGTCGACCTCGATCGGCTCGTCGCCGGTGGGCTCGACTTCGATCAGTGGCTCGCGGACGACGTCGTGGCCCTGGGCCCGGAGCGCCTCGGCGAGCTGCTCGTTGCGACCCTCCGGTCGTGTGAGCAGGATCCTCACCGAGCGAGCGCGACGAGCTCAGCCGAGACTGCGGCCGGGTCGTCGCCCGAGCGACGCTCGACCCAAGTTCCGTCCTCGGCCGCGATCAGGGCGGTCAGCACAGTTCCGTCGTGATGGGCGGCGACCGGGGCAAGACAGCCGCCGCCGATCGCAGCGACGCAGGCGCGCTCGGCCTCGACACGGCGCCGGGTCTCGGGATCGTCGGCGTGAGCGACAGTGTTCTCGTCACCCGCGCGGATCTGGAGCGCAAGCGCACCCTGCCCGGCCTCAGGGAGCAGCTCGCCAGGCTCGAAGCGCCGGTCGATCTCGTCGGCGAGGCCGAGCCGGTCGAGCCCGCACGCGGCGAGGACCACGGCGTCCAGCCCGCGTTCACGCCGCTTTCGTAGCCGGGTGTCGATGTTCCCGCGAAGCGGCTCGATCCGCAACCCCGGCTCGAGCGCGAGCAGCTGCGCGCGGCGGCGAATCGAGGCCGTGCCGATCCGCATTCCCGGTCGCAGCTCGCTACTGCCGCACAACGCGTCGCGGGCGTCCTCCCGCGGCAGGTATGCGCCCACCGCCAACCCCTCCGTGTCCGTGGATGTCATGTCCTTCGCGGAGTGGACGGCGACGTCCACCCTGCGAGCCAAAAGGGCCTCTTCGAGCTCCTTGACGAACACCCCTCGGCTGCCGATCTCGCCGAAGGGCTTACTGCGATCGCGATCGCCGGCCGTCGTCACCGGTACGAGCGCGAACTCGAGCCCGGGCCGCCGCAGGCGCTCGACAGCGAGTTCCGCCTGCCTCAGCGCGAGCCGGCTACCCCTCGAACCGATTCTCAGGACCACGGCGGTCCTCAGCGGCGGCCGCTTCCTTCAAGCGCACGATCGGCTCGTGCAGGAGCTTGTTCACGATCTGGCTCGTCAGCGACTCGACCGCGTTCCGCTCGCGCTCCGACAGCCCCGCGAGCCGTGGGCGCGCCTTGGCCAGCTCGCCTCGCCTGATCGCCTCCGCGCGCTCGCGGAGCGAGGCAATCGTCGGCGCCACGTCGCGCGTCGCCAGCCACTCGCGAAACCGGGCGGCCTCCTCGACGGCGATCGACTCGGCCCTCGCGAATTCGGCCTCCCGCCCACGAGCGGTCTCGTGGACGACGGCCTCGAGGTCGTCGATGTCGTACAGGTAGCAGTCCGCCAGCTCGTTGATGGCCGGATCGAGATCCCTGGGCACGGCCAGGTCGATCAGGAGCAGCGGCCTGCCCTTTCTCGCCGGCAGAGCCCGCGCGAGCTCGTCCTTCGTCAGCACGACGTCGGCAGAGCTCGTCGAGGAGACGAGGATGTCCGCGCTCTCTGCCGCCTCCACCAGCCGCTCGAGCGGAATCGTCTCGCCGCCGAGCTCGTCGGCGAGCTCGCGGCCCCGCGTTTCCGTCCGATTGGCGACGAAGGAGAGGGAGGCACCGCGCTTCGTCAGCCGGCGTGCCGCCCTTCTCCCGATCTTGCCCGCGCCGACGATCGCGATCCGCGCGCCCTTGAGATCCCCGAACACCTGCGCCGCCAGCGCGGCCGCCGCTGACGACGTCGTACCAGGGCTCTCAGCGATCGCGGTGTCGGTACGCACCTTCTTGCCAGTGTGGAGCGCGTGGCTGAACAGCCGATCGAGCAGGGGCCCGACCTTTCCTCGCTCGTAGGCGGTTCGAACCTGGCCGAGGATCTCACCCTCGCCCGGCACGAGCGAGTCCAGCCCGGCGGCAACGCGGAACAGGTGGGCGGCCGCAGCCTCGTGCTCGAGGCGGTAGAGGAAGGGCTCGAGGTCGGCAGGGTCGATCTCCGCGAGCTCGGCCAGCGTCTCGGTCGACCGCCGGTCGGCCCCGAGCGGGTCGGACGCGGCCAGATAGATCTCGGTTCGGTTGCAGGTCGAGAGACAGACCGCCTCTCCGTCCCCAGCTAGGCGGGTCGCGAGCGCCGCCGCGCCGTCCGGGTCGACTGCGACACGCTCCCTCACCTCCACGGGAGCAAGTCGATGCGAGGTTCCGATCAGCAGGAGCTTCATGCGACGTGGGTGGCGAGGAGCCCGAGTTGGAGGACGAGCACCGAGGCGAATCCGACGAGGGCGAGACGCGCGGCGAGCGCCCGCCGGCCCGCACGAACTCGGAGGTAGAGGACGGAGGCATACAGGAGCCACGCGGCCAGCGTTCCCGCCATCAGGAGGTCGACTCCGTGGTCGGGAAGGCGGGCGAACACGGCGAGAAGTCCGACGGTCAGGGCGCCGAGCGAAACGGCGATCGTCGCAACCGTGAAGCGGTCGAGCGCGAGGAGCGAGGGCAGGCGAAGCCGGAGAATGCCGGCCCGGTGGTGCTTGAGTAGCCGTTCCTCCCAGAGCTCGAGCGCCGCGAGCCCCGCTGCGACGGTGAAACCGGCGAAGGCAGTCAGGGTGAAAGCCACGTGGGTGACGAGCAGGACGTCGTTCCAGGCAGTTCCGCCGCCGGCGTCTGTGCCGCCCGCGAAGTAGGAGACGGCGAGCAGCGCGGCCGCGAAGGGCATCACCGCGAGCCCGAGCAGCCGAAACCGTGGGCTGCAGCCCCAGATCAGATAGGCGCCGACGACGAGCCAGACGAAGAGGTTGAGCGAGCCCGCCCAGGTGCTCCACGGGAAGCTGTCCGCCCTGGACGCCTGGCCGGCGAGAAGCGCGGTCTGTGCGAGCCAGCCGATGCGCACGCCCCAGGTGGCGAGTCGCCCGAGCGCGCCGGGTTTCCGGGCGTTCCCGGCGTAGGCGACCGCCGCTTCGCCGTAGGCGAGCAACGCCGGCCAGACGAGCAACTCAGCCACCGGCCCGCTCCTTGGCGATCCGGGCGAGCTCGGCCAGCTCGCGCTCGATCCGCGCCAGCTTCAGCGCGATCAGCACGACGTAGAGGAGCACGGCGGCGAAGAGGACGAGATACGCGGCCGCGAGATATTTCTCGCCCGTGCTCACGCCAAATGCTCCCGCAGCTCGCGCAGGCTCGCGTCGGCCCGCTTACCCGTGAGCTCGATCAGGTACAGCGCGGCGGCCAGGGTCACCATCGCGGCGAGGCAGACACAGAACGTGATGAACATCGACGCTGACATCTGCGGCCCGTCGCGGTTGAAGAGGGGCGCGGGATGGAGGAGCTGCTCCGCGAGCCGGATGGCGAGGAAGCTCACGGGCAGCAAGACGGCGCCGAAGAGCGCGTAGACGGCCGAGCTCCTGGCGCGACGCGGGCCCGGCTCGGTCGAGTAGCGGAGCATGAAGTAGGCCGAGTAGAAGAGGACCAGGATCAGGAAGAGCACGAGCTGCCGCTCGCTCCAGGTCCACCAGACTCCCCACGAGATCTTCGCCCAGATCGACCCTGTGATCAGCGTCAGGAGCCCGAAGATCACGCCCATGTGTACGGCCGTGTAGCTCTCGAGGTCGGCCCGCTCGTCGCGCTTCCAGAGGAGGCGGAAGGCCTTCCATGCGGCCCACCCGAAGCAGAGGTAGGCGGTCAGCGCAACCGGGACATGAATGTAGAAGATCCGTTGGCTCGGGCCCTGATCGGCGTCCTCGGGCGCCCACAGCAATGCGAGACCGAGCCCGGTGGTAAGCAGCACCGCCGCGGCGAGGGAGAGGACGAACGCGCCGTTATTCCGTAACGACGTACTCAAAGCTTGCCCAGGAGAGGATCGCAAAGATCGCGTCGTACAGGGCCAGGAAACCGAGATAGCGGGCGGGATCGTCGGCCAGGGTGGCGCCGACACCGCCCACTACGATCGGAATCGCAAGCGGCATGAAGAGCAGGGGAAGGAGCAGCTCGCGGGCGCGTGCCGCCGCGGCCATGGCGCCGAGCAGCGTGCCGACCGCTGCGATGCCGACGTTCGCCAGCGCGACGCCCGCGATAAGCTCCCAGCTGACCGGGTCGTAGAAGAGCGCGAAGGCTGGGAGAGCGACCGCTTCGGCGAGCGCGAGGAAGGCGAAGACGCTGAGTGTCTTTCCGAGCCAGATCGCGCTCCGGTCGCAGGGCGCGAGCAGGAGTCCGTCGATGACCGCCTCGTCCCGTTCGGCGACGAAGGCCCGGACGAGTGCGAGCAGGGCGGTGAAGAGCAGGGCGATCCAGAGCATCCCCGCCGCTGCGAGCCGTGAGGAATCCTCGGCGAGCGCGAAGTGGAAGACGACGAGCGCACCGACGACGAAAAGGAGCATCGCCGGGACGGTGTCCCGCGAACGGAGCTCGACGACGAGATCCTTACGGGCCAGCGCAGCGACGTCGGAGAAGTAGCCGCTCATCTTGGCGCAAGCGAGAGAAGCCTCGTCGGCCGGTCTGCGAGCCGCTCGGGCTGGTGGCTCGAGACGACGATCGTGCGTCGGGCGTTCCGGCGGGAGAGCTCGTCGAGCAGGAGATCCGCGCCGGCGGCATCGAGCGCGCTGAACGGCTCGTCGCAGAGCAGGAGCTCAGGCTCGTGAAGCAGCGTCCGGCAGAGGGCGAGGCGCTGGAGCATCCCGCGGGAGAGGGCGGCTGTCTGCTCGCGGCGGGCCTCCCAGAGCCCGAAGCGCTCGAGCAGCATCCCGATGCGCTCGCGGCGCTCGGGGATCCGGTAGAGCCTGCCGTACAGGTCGAGGTTCTCGAGCGGGGTGAGCTCCCGGTAGACGAGCGGCTCGTGGCCGAGAAAGCCGATCCGCGCCCGGTCGGTCCGGACTTCCAGCTCGCCGGCGGTCGGAACGATCAGCCCGGCGAGGAGGCGGAGCAGGGTCGTCTTGCCCGAGCCGTTCGGCCCGGTGACGAGCAGGAACTCGCCGGCATCAACGTCGAGGTCGATACCGTTGAGGACGCGCTTCTCGCCGAAGCGCCGGCCGAGTCCGCGAGCATGGATCATCGTTCCGGGGCGCCTCCGGGTCTGTAATTCGGCACCCCCGACCTCCTCCCCACTGCGATCGTACCGAGGAGCGGCGCGCCTATGGCGCACGCGATCGTGCCGAAACCGTGCCGGCTCGAGCTGCGTCCCGCGCGGCGCGTCGCGATCACGTCTGCCGGTGACCGCCCTGCTCACCGACCAGGAGTCTCAGCGCGTGCGGAAGCGCCTCTCGGAGCACGGCGAATCCGTCCCGACAGCCTCCGGGCGAGCCGGGCAGGTTGACCACGAGCGCACTCCCGCGGATGCCCGCAACCCCTCGCGACAGGAGTCCGTGCGGCGTTCGCTGCGCGGCGTCGCGTCGCAGCGCCTCCGCGATGCCGGGGACCTGCCGCTCGAGAACTGAGGCCGTCGCCTCGGGAGTGACGTCTCGCGGGGCCACGCCGGTGCCACCGGTCGTCAGGACGAGCGCCGCCTCGTCCGTGAGCTCTTCGATTGCCTCGGCGATTTCGCTCCGCTCGTCGGGAACGACTCTTCTCACGACCTCATACCCGTCCTCGGTCAGCAGGCGCTGGAGGACGGACCCGCTCTCGTCTTCCCGCGCGCCGTGGGCGACGCCGTCCGAGACGGTGAGCACGGCCGCCTTCACGCGGTCTCCTTGCTCTTTTCGAGCAGCCGCACCTCCGCTACTTCCATTGTCTGGTCCACGGCCTTCGCCATGTCATAGATCGTGAGCGCAGCGACGCTGGCGGCGAGCAGCGCCTCCATCTCGACTCCGGTTTGTGCCGTGGTCTCGATGGTGGAGGTGATGTCCGCACCGTTTTCTACGATGGCAACATGAACGTCAATCGACGTGAGTGGCAACGGGTGGCAGAGCGGAATCAGCTCGCTCGTGCGCTTGGCCGCCATGATCCCCGCCAGCTGCGCGGTTGTCAGAGCATCCCCCTTGGGAAGTTCACGGAGCCTGCTCGCTGTGTTCGGAGCCATCGTCAGCCGCGCCCGCGCCCGCGCGCGCCTCCGCGAGAGCGGCTTGCCGCCGACACCCACCATCCGCACGCCGCCCTGGGCGTCCAGGTGCGAGAACTCGCTCAAGGCCCGGCGCGCGCGTGCGTGCGCACGCGATTCAGATCTGCCAGCTGCGCCTCGACCCACTCGGCCAGATCGTGCTCGCGGACCTGGGTGCGGAGACCCTCGAGCCGCTGCCGGCGTTCCTCGTTCGGCATCTCCAAAGCGGTCCGGAGCGCCTCTGCTTGACCCGCAATGTCGAACGGGTTCACGGTCAGCGCCCAGTCCGCCAGCTCGTCGTGAGCGCCGGCGTTCTCGGACAGGATCAGCACCCCGTCGCGCTCGTTGATCAGGGGCGCCTCCTTGGCGACCAGGTTGAGCCCGTCGAAGATCGCGTTTACGAGCAGGACGTCGTACTGCTTGTAGGCGGCCACCGCCTGCAGGAAGTTGTCCTCGATCTTCAGCTCGATCGGCGTCCAGCCCTCGGTCTGGAAGTGATCGTTCACAGAGCGTGCGGTGCGTTGGATCGCGCCGAGGTACTCCGCGTACTCCGGAATGTCCTGCCGGGTCGGGTCTAGGAGGGCGAGCATGCCGACCTTGCCGTGCAGGCCGGGGTGATCCTCGAGCAACCGCTCGAAGGCGCGAAAGCCGCGGACGACGTTCTTCGACGGATCGGTCCGATCTACGCGAAGGACGAGCTGCTCCGTCCGGTTCGCCCCGAGCTGCTGCTCGAGCTCGAGCACCTCGGCGCTCGAGGCGAGAGCGTCGAACTCGGCGGCATCGACCGAGATCGGATGGAAGGTCGCGAGCATTCGCCCCGTGTCGTACTCCGCCGAGCAGTCGACGAAGTTGCACTCGGCTCCGACGATGTCCGCGCAGGACCGGAGGAAGTTGCGCCGCCACCGGTCGGTATGGAAGCCAACGACGTCGTTCGCCAAGAGGCCGTCGTGGAGCGCAACGCGAATCGCCTCCGGGAGGACACGCCAATAATCCGGCTCGGGCCAAGGGATGTGCACGAAGTGCGAGAGCGCAGCGTCCGGCCGCCGCGTACGGACGAACCGGGGCGCGAGATAGAGGTGGTAGTCGTGGAAGAAGACGGCCGCCTCGGGCTCCGCATCCAGCTCGTCGACTACGGCGTCGGCAAAGTTGGCGTTGACCGCGACGTACCCCTCGTCCCAGGCCAGGTGGAGGCCGCGGTCGAGGTTGGGTACGTGGGCGAGATCCCAAAGGTAGTGCTGGAGAAACCAGAGCGTGGGGTTCGAGACAACGTTGTAGAACCAGTCGTAGGCGGCCTCGTCGTGGGCGACGAGGCGGAGCCGATACGAAGACCCATCGCGCGCGGTTTCCTCGATCGCTTCTCCTCCCGCCTCTGCGGCAACTGCCCGGTCCTCGTCGGTCATCGAGCTTGCCACCCAGGTGACGTCGTGTAGCGCAACGAGGCTGCGCAGGGCCGTCACGAGCCCACCGCCGCCGCGGCGGGCAACGCGGTTGCCGTCCTCATCCAGGCCGTAGGTGACCGGGGGGCGATTGGAGACGACGATCAGCTTGCGGCGCGCGGTCACGCCCTGACCCTACCCAAGGTGTCGCGGCAAACCGCTCTGCTCAGACGCTGCTAGGCCGGGCTGCCCGATGCGGTCACGAGCCGCGTATCGCCCACGTCGTTGCCCGCCAGCACGTTGAACAGCGCCAGCCAGTCGCGCAGCAGCCGCGGGGTGAGGAAGTTCTGGCGCACGTATTCCTTGCCCTTCCGGCCGCGCACGGCAGCGGCCGCCGGATCGGCCAGGATCTCGCGACAGGCGGCGGCGCACTCGTCGACGGTGTCGACGAGCCAGCCGGTCTCGCCGTCCTGAACCTGGGAGGGGATTCCGCCCGCGCGGCCGCCCACCGTCGGTCGCGCCTTCCAGAGCGCCTCCGTTACCGTTAGCCCGAAGCCCTCTCGAATCGACTTCTGCAGCACTGCCGCGGAGTGCACCTGAAACGCGTTGACCTCGATCGCGCCGATGTTGTTGAGGTTGGAGAGGATGAAGATGTCCGGATCGCCGCCAGCGTATTCCACGGTCTGGTTGTAGTACTCCCACCCTTCGGGATCGTCGTGCGCCATCGAGCCGACGAGCGCGAGTTGGAGCCCGGGGTAGGCCTCCCGCGTGAGCCGGAAGGCGTCGATCACGCCGAGCGGGTCCTTCCAGGGATCGAAGCGCGAGACCTGCGTCAGCACCGGCCGCTCGACGTCGATCCCGAACTGGTCGACGATGTACGCGGCATCGTCGGATGAGAGGGCCATGTTCTTCGGAGCCAGCGGGTCGATCGCCGGCGGCCAGATGAAGGCTTCGGGCAGCTTGTCTGTGGCGGGGACGTACTCGGGTCGGTGGAAGATCGCCGCGTCGTAGCGCGCGAGCGAGGGCGCCAGGAACTCCAGAACCTCCCTGTTCGGCTCCGACAGGTCGATATGGCAGCGCCAGACCCAGCGGGCCTGCCGCGTCGCAAAGTGATCGATCATCGCGGCCGGCTGCGGGTCGTGGATGATCACGAAGTCGTAGTCGCCCTCGTCCAGCTGCTCCGCGTTCAGGACGTTGTAGCGATGGAAGATCTCCATGTCCTCCGACGTCAGCCTCTGCGGGCTTCCCTGCATGGCGTTGTGGATCTTCTTCGTGACGTTGAAGAACTCGTCCTCACCATGGATGATTCGCCACTCGGTATCGAGTCCGGCGCTGATCATCAGCGGGACGAGGGTGTAGTTGATCTCCGCGACGCCGCCGCCGAAGGCCGTCGCCGACAGGTGCAGGACGCGCTTTCCGTACAGCGGCTCGAGGAGCCGTGCAATCTCGGCCATCAGGCCGCGCCCGAGAAGCGTGCCGTAGTCGGCGAGCGACTTGTGTCCGACGTTGACGAGGGGGAGCATGAGGGAGCCTTGGGAGGGCCTTGGAAGGTCAGGCCGACGGCCGAGAATAACGGGAGCTTGGACTATTCCTGGATGAACTTTACGAACCTGAGGCGAGATCCCTTCCCGCTCTCTCTCGGCCCGACCTCGAGCTCGTCGGCGAGCTCACGGATGATCGCGATTCCCAGTCCGCCCTCGGCCAGGGATTCCGCGCTGGCCGGCCGGCCCTGGTCGGTCGGGAAGCCCTCCCCGTCATCGCACACCTCCACGACCAGCCGGTCGGGATGAAGCTCGTACACGACCTGGACGGCCCCCTCCCGGCCGTCGCGATAGGCGTGCCGAACCGAGTTCGAGCAGGCCTCCGTGACGGCGAGCTTGAGATCGCCGAGTGTCTCGTCGTCGAGTGGACGCAGGTTCGAGATGCCGCTGAGAGCCAGGCGGACGAGCGTGATGTATTCGGCCTTCGCGGGAATGGTGAGGCGCACGCTGCGGGCGTTGCCGTTCGCGGTAGGTGTCGGTGAACTCGGAGGCATGCGCTCGCTTTCGCCAGGTTCTAGCAGGATTCGGCCGAACCGCTGGCCCCGACTCTCTCCACCTCGGCTATCTCCTCAAGCGGGAAGGGCTAAACGCCATCTAGCACTTGCGCGACTGCCGCTTCGGCCGTTCCCCGAGCTCGACGGGCACGACAAGGCGCTTGCCGTCCCGGATGACGGTGAAGCGAGCGACCTGGCCAGGGAGGAGCGTCTCGCTAACGACCCGAACGAGATCGTCTGCGCCGTCCACCGGTGTGTTGCCAATAGCGACAACGACATCGCCCCCGAACCGAAACTCGAATCCGTTCAGCTGCCGCCTCTCGCTCCCGCCATGAAGGCCGGCCTTGGCCCCCGGGCCCTCAGGCACGACGCAAGCAACCACGGCTCCGCGTTGCACGGTGTAGCCGAAACGCCGTGCGATCGTCGGCGTCAGGTCCTGGGCGTTGACACCGACGTACGCATACACCACGCGCCTGTTCTGAGCCAGTTGCTCGAGCGAGCGCTTGGCCGCGTTGATGGGAATTGCAAAACCGACGCCCTCTGTCTGCCCGGAATCACTGCGAATCTGCGCGTTGATCCCGATGACACGGCCGCGCGCATCGAACAGCGGCCCGCCGGAGTTCCCGTGTGTGATCGGGGCGTCCGTCTGGATCGCATCGGCGACGGTGTACTCGGAGGTCAGCGAGGCGATCGAACGGTGCGTCGCCGAAACGACGCCGACTGCCAACGAGTTCTGGTTGCCGAACGGGCTACCCATCGCAGCAACCGGCGCCCCGACTTCGACGCGGGCAGAGTCGCCAAGCGGCACCGGCTCGAGCGAATGCGCACCCGGCTCGACCCTGAGCACGGCCACGTCGTCGAAGAGGTCCCAGCCGATGAGCTGCGCCGGGACCCGATCCCCGTCCCCGAACGCAACGAAGACGCGGTCTGCACCCTTGGGATCGCGTTCGCCGCTGCCCGCCGTGGTCACGACGTGGGCGCTCGTGAGGATTTCCCCGCGCGTTGAGACGACGAATCCCGACCCTTGTGCCGTATGGTCGTCGTCGGTCGGCCGATCGTCGAACTGGGAGTAGACGGTGACGACTCCGGCGCTCCGCGACCGGTAGATCGCGGCCGGATCGAAGCCGTTCCCGAGGAGTGGTTTGACGTCCCGTCCCGGCAGTCGGCGTTCGATCGGCTGTGCCGCGCTGCCGCCAGAGACGAAGACCGTGTCCGTCGACCCTCCGTCGGCGAGGCCGGTTCGATCGGCGAGGATGACGGCGAACACGCCGCCGAGCAGGGCGGCGACGCCGGCGACAACGGCCACGGCTCCTGGGCGCACGAGGGCACTGTAGCCACGAGGCCTCCAGCCGCATTTCGACCAAAACCCGGCTGTCCTAGGCGGACATGCTCGATTCCACGGGAAAAGACTGTCCCTATCGGGCCAGTGCCGGCTCGCGCTCGCCCGCCGGCACCTGCGCCCGGGGCAGACGTAGCGTGAAGACGGTGCGTCCAGGCCGCGATTCGAGCTCGATCTCGCCTCCCATCACACTTGCAAGCTCGCCGGCGATCGCGAGCCCGAGCCCGCTTCCGGCCGCGAGGCCGCCGTCGGTGCGGTAGAAACGCTCAAACACGTGCTCCTGGTCTTCCGATGCGATCCCGGGGCCGCTGTCTTCGACCCGGAGCTCGGCAGCGGCGGCCGTCCCGCCGGCTGCGATCCGAACCTGAGTCCCGGGCGGCGTATGGACGATCGCGTTCTCGAGCAGGATCCGCCCGATCTGGCGAACGCGTTCGTCATCCGCGAGCGCGACCGCATCGGTTCTTCCGTCTGTCGCCAGCGCGTGGCCGCTCTCGCGGCCGAGGCCGCTGAACTCGCCGACGAGCGAGCCGGCGATCTCGGCCAGGTCGACCGGCGCGAGCTCGACACGCAGGCGGCCGGCGTCCAGGCGGGAGAGATCGAGCAGATCGGTGGCGAGCTTCGTCAGGCGCTCGACCTGGAGGCGCATCTCCTCCAGGAACTCGCGTCGGGTTTGTTCGTCCACCTCCTCGTCGGTCAACAGCTCCAGATGTCCCCCGAGCGCGAAGATCGGCGTTCGCAGCTCGTGGGACGCGTTGGCGATGAACTCACGGCGCGCCCGTTCGAGTGCCGCCAGCCGCTTGCGCATGTCGTCGAAGGCGGCGGCGAGCTCGCCGAGCTCGTCGGCGGCACGATCGACCACCGGCTCGTCGAAGCGGCCGCCGGCGATCCGGTCGGCAGCCCGCTCGAGGCGCCGGATCCGGTGCGCGAAGATGCGAGCCAAGCCGAACCCGGCGAGCCCTGCGACGGCGAGCGCAATCAGGCCGGCCAAGAGGAGGCGGCGTTCGACCAGGCCGACCGTGTCGAGCGTGTCTTCGGTCGGTTCGGACACGAGCAGGATGCGCCCTCCAAAGGGAAAGGGCCTCGCGACCTCGGCTAACTCCATCCCCCCGCGCTCGACGACACCGCGCTCGCTGCGGCCGTTCTCAGCGGCTCGCTGCGCGATCGGATCGTTCCCCGCCGCCAGGCCGAGCTGACGCGAGTCGGCGACGAGCCGCAAGGAGACCGGGGCTGTGTCGAGGTACTCGAATACGGCAAGCCTGACGCCGCGATCCAGTCCCTCGACCGAGAGAATCTGATCGAGGGTGATAGCTTCGCTCTCGCTGGCCTGGATACTGCGGATCACAAGCGGAGCCGTTTGTTCCAGCTGATCCAGGCGCCCGTCGATCAGCCGGTCCTTCAGCGACGGCACGACGGCGAGATAGACGATCGCCAGCGCGCCGGCGACGAGCCCCGCCAGCGCGAGCGTCAGCTTCAGACCGACCGTCCGAAAGCGACTCATGTGTCTCGGAAACGGTAGCCCGCCCCGCGCACCGTGAGGATGAACTCGGGCTCGGCCGGGTCGCGCTCGAGCTTCTCGCGCAGGTGCCGGACGTGGACGTCGATCGTGCGCGGCTCGCGGTAGGCCGAGTCGCCCCAGAGCGACTCGAGCAGACGCCGCCGGCTGAAGACCCGGCCGGGGTTCGCCGCCA
>JBKPFE010000005.1:0-10942 GCA_046728705.1 Actinomycetota bacterium | reverse complement strand
CGACCCGAACTCGCCGAGGCCGACCCACTCCCCGACCAAGTTCATCCAGGACCTCGGCCGGTACTACCGGGAGAGCGGCCGAGACGAGCCCGTGATGGATGCGTTCGCCCACCACCCGTACCTCGAGCGCGCCAGCATTCCGCCCGACTTCGCGCATCCCCGTTCGACGACGATCGCGCTCGCCGACTACGACAAGTTGGTCGACCTGTTGGGCGAGGCCTTCGACGGCACCGCTCAGCGCGGCGCCGACTTGCCCATCCTCTACACCGAGTTCGGCGTCCAGACCAGCATCCCGCCGTCCAAGCTCGACGTCTACACCAACCAGAGCACGAAGGCGGCTGCCGACGTCGTCGACGAAGCGACCCAAGCTCGCTACTACCGACAGGCCTTCGAGCTCGCTTGCAGCCAGAGCACAGTCGAGGGCCTCTACATCTTCCACATCTGGGACGAGCCGGACCTGCTCGGCTGGCAGTCCGGCCTGTACTACGCCGACCACACACCGAAGACGAGCCGGGACGCCCTACTCGATCTACCATCCTGCTCGTGAACGGCCAGTACGTCGCCTACACCTTCTATCGTGTCGATCCGGCCTGGCGGCGCCTCCCGGTCGAAGAGCGCATTGCCGGCAAGGACGCTTTCGCCGACGTCGTCGAGGACTGGTCCGGGCGGATGTCGAGCCTGCGCGCCTACTCGACTGCCGGCGTGCGGCCGGACGCGGACTTCTTCCTCTGGAAGATCACCGAGCGCTATGCGGATCTCGGGGAACTCGGAGCTGAGCTCAACGCCACCCCACTCGCGGGCTACCTCGAGACGCCGTACTCGTATCTCGCCACCACCAAAGCCTCCCAGTACACGGCGGCGCGGCGCCCGCGCAAGGTCGTCCCGAGGGGCTCGCCGTACCTCGTGGTCTATCCGTTCGTGAAGCTGCGCTCCTGGTACGCGCTCCCGGAGGAGGAGCGACAGCGGGCGATGGACGAGCATATGCGGATCGGCGCCGAGTTCGCCTCGATCCACAACCACACGACGTACTCCTTCGGGATCGACGACCAGGAGTTCATGACCGTGTTCGAGTGCGACGAGCCGTCCGACTTCATGCACCTGATGCTGACGCTGCGCGAGACTGAAGCGAGCCGCTACACCGAGCGCGACACGCCGATCTTCGTCGGGCAGGCGTGCGAGATCCGAGCCGCCCTCGACACACTCGACGGGGCTAGGGCCGGTGTCGAGGCCTAGGCCCTACGTGTAGGTGTGTTGGTCGCGCCAGGTTCGGAACATCGCGAAGGCGCTGAGACCGAGGATAAGGAAGAAGGCGAGCGCGTTGCGGCCGGAGATGCCCGAGAAGAAGAAGACGCCAAGCGCCGCGACGATCAACAGCGCACCGCCGTAGAAGGCGGCACGTGCGCGGCCGGGCCAGGTCGAGATGTCCGAGCGACGCTCGCGCCACAGCAGGTAGATGAAGAAGGCAATCGCGAGGAAGAACGCGATCCGGGCCAGGAGCAGGAGCGACACGACCGTGTTCTGCTGGTTGAGGACGATGACGAGGGCGACGATCGCGACGATGATCAGGAACCCGCGCAGCGTCGGGTTCATATCGGCGAAGAAGCGCCTCATCCCGACGTCAAGTACGCCCTCGTTGCGAGCGCCCCTGCCAGCAACGTCGCACCGACGAACCAGGCGAGGCGTCGGCGGGGATCGGTCGGGGCATACATCCAGGGAGCGAGCACGGCTGCCAGGGCAAGTGTGCCGTAGACGTAGTGCAGGTCGTCGGAGGCCCGGCGATCGTCCGAGACGAGCAGCAGCCCAAGGCCGACTTGGGCGATGAGCAGTGTTTGGACGAGGGCCAGAACGTGGCCGAGCAGGCGGCCGGGATTCCTGTGCCGAAAGTACGCCGCTGCTCCCCAGACGGTCGCGGCGGCCGCCGCAGCGAGGACACAGAGACCGAGGATCTCGTGCGCGCGCAGCACGGCGGCGAGCGTATAGGCTCGATTCGTGGTCGAAGAGGGACACGAAGCGCCGGACTTCGAGTTGACCAGCGACGCCGGCGAACAGGTTCGCTTGTCGCAGTTCCGCGGCAAGCCTGTCGTCCTCTATTTCTATCCGCGAGACGACACCCCGGGTTGTACGGCCCAGGCGTGCGGGATCCGCGACAGCTACGAAGACTTCGAGCAGCGCGGCGCCGTCGTCCTCGGCGTCAGCCCGGACGAGGAGAGCTCGCACGTCAAGTTCAAGCAGAAGTACGGCCTCCCGTTCACGCTCCTCGCCGACCCCGACCACGACGTTGCCGAGAAGTACGGCGTCTGGGGCGAGCGGAAGTACATGGGCAAGACGTACATGGGCGTCGAGCGCTCGACGTTCCTGATCGACGAGGACGGCCGCGTCGCCAAGGTGATGCGGCGCGTCAAGCCCGACACGCACGCATCCCAGGTACTCGAGGCTCTCGCAGCTTAGGCGGGCTCGGCCAACGGCGCATGCGCTCGAGATGCGGATGAGAGGACTTGAACCTCGACGGGGTTCTGAGGGGGTTGGCGGCAGTTGGCGAAGTGTGGCTTCACTCCCCCGATCGAGTTCACACGGGAAGCGGCCTACCACCTCCTTGTTGCACTGCCTATCCCCGTCATCCTCGTAGGTCTGGCCTTCCTGAAGACACGAGATGAGACAAGAGTTGCTCTCTTGGCCAGCAGCCTCGTGCTGTTCGTAGTGATCTACGTCGTCTCGTACATGTTCTTCTGCGTCGGCTGTACCTGACGTAGGGGAATAGGCACACTCGCCCCGACTTCGAGCGGGCCGATCTACCCACCCCCAGAGCCTTGACGGAATACGTTGGCGACGGCACCCGCTAGCGCGGTGAGCATCGCCGCGGCGACGGGCGCGAAGATGGCGGCGAAGGGGATCCGTGTCGGATCGGTGCCGGTCTCCAGTACCGGCAGCGTGATGCCAAGGATCGTGGCCACCGCCCAGATCGCCAGCGTCACCACCGACAACCCGATCCAGATGGGCCGCCACCTCGCGCTGCCCCGGAGCCGGCCCATCGCCAACAATAAGACCAGGGTGCCGACCCCGCCCCAAAACCACGTCGTGAACGCGGCCACCGGGAGATGTTCCTGCTCCGAGCCGGAGACCAGATCGGGCGCGAAGACACTGATCAGCAGGACCGCGACCCAAATCCCGCCGATCCCGATCGTGGTCCACAGCATCCAGGACAGGTCGGCCGTCACGTCCTGACGATCCTCGGGCAAAGCCCGGTCGTTCGGCCTTGGAGTTGTCATCGTGACCCAAACCCAGCGCCCCAAGACCGGATCTACTGGCTGCTCTTTCGAGCCGTCGGTTCGGCCCGCTGGTAGGCCGCGACCAGCATGCCGGTGGTCGGCCCGAATCGTGCGCCTCCTGCGACTCCTCGGCCGGAGCGTCGATTACCGCTGCAGAGGCGTCGTTCGCCGAGATTTCCCCGCCGTTTTGCGCAGCGCGGTGGGCAGCTACATCGACAGCGAGAAGTTCCGCTACCGCCAATGGACACCGGCGCTACGCCCGGCCGGGATCGAGCACCGACGCATCCATGACTGCCGCCGCGCGTTCGCGAGCTGGGCAATCGCCGGCGGAGTGCAGCTCTTCTACCTCGCCCGGATCAAGGGCACGTCCGTTGCCCAGATTGACGCCCCTACGGGCACCTGCTACCAGACTCCGAGGACTACCTGCGTGGCCTCCTCAACGGCTTCGACGAGCGCGGTTACGGACTGAGTACGGACTTGGCGGACGGCCCGCCGTAAGAAACCGCTGCAAAGCCGAGAAATGCGGATGAGAGGACTTGAACCTCCACGGGCTTTCGCCCACACGGACCTGAACCGTGCGCGTCTACCAATTCCGCCACATCCGCGCGGAGCGGCCATTGTAGCCGCGCACTTCCGCCAACTTTCGCCGCCGCTCGACGTACCATTGACTATCTGAAGCGGCTGCTCTTTGTAGGGGTCTGTCTGCTCGCGGCACTGCCCGCGCTGGCTTCTGCGCGCGCACCTGCGCCCGACTCGGAGCCGCTCGCGGAGGTCGTCGTCGAGCTCTCCGAGCCCGGTCTCGCACAGGCGCTCGGCGGCGACGGGCGCCTCGAGCTCGACGCACCCACGAGCCTCAGGCGGCTGACGCGGATCGCCGTGCAGCAGGAGTCGGTCGCGCAGCGCATTCACACCCTCATTCCGGGCGCGCACGTCAGTTGGCGCTACCGCGTCGTCCTCAACGCACTCGCGGTGGTCGTGCCGCAGCGCGAAGTCGAACGCCTCGAACGCATGAGCGGTATTCGTGAGATCCACCGAGCCGTCCGATTCGGACCGACGCTCGACCGGAGCGTCCCCGCGATCAACGCCCCCGGTCTCTGGGGGCCGGGCCTTGCCACCAGCGGTCAGGGGATCAAGATCGCGATCCTCGACGACGGCGTCGACCACCGGCATCCCTTCTTCGATCCGGCCGGGTATGCGATGCCGCCCGGTTATCCGAAAGGGCAACCCGCGTACACAACCGCCAAGGTGATCGTCGCGCGCGCGTTCCAGCCGCCTTCTCCGAAGCCGCGCTACTCGAACCTGCCCTTCGATCCCGAGCGCTCGGAGCACGGGACCCATGTCGCCGGCATCGCCGCCGGTAACCCCGGAACGACGGCCAACATCGGCGGCGGCCGCGTCACGCTCTCCGGTGTCGCGCCACGCGCATACCTCGGCAACTACCGCGTTCTGACCGTTCCCACGATCTCGAACGTCGGGCTCGACGGCAACTCCCCGGAGATCGCGGCCGGAATCGAGGCGGCCGTGCGCGACGGGATGGATGTGATCAACCTGTCACTCGGCGAACCGGAGATCGCGCCGGGACGGGATCTGGTCGTCAGGGCGATCGAAGGCGCCGCCGCAGCCGGGGTTGTGCCCGTGATCGCCGCCGGCAACGACTTCGGTAGCTTCGGCAACGGCTCGGTGGCGTCGCCGGGCTCAGCACGATCGGCAATCACCGCGGCCGCGTCGACCGTTGGCGGAAGACTGTCGAGCTTCTCCTCAGCCGGGCCGACTCCGATCTCACTCCAGCTGAAGCCCGAAGTGACCGCTCCCGGCGTCGGCATCGTCTCCTCGGTCCCGACGCGCGAGGGAACGTGGGCGAGCTTCTCGGGCACGAGCATGGCCGCCCCGCACGTCGCCGGCGCCGCGGCGCTGCTGACGCAACGCCATCCGGGCTGGAGCGTTGCGCAGCTGAAGTCGGCGCTGGCTCTGACCGCGCGCCCGGCTGAGGAAAGCAGCTTCAGAGAAGCGTCGACGACCCGCCAGGGCGCTGGTTTCGTCGATCTCGTCAAGGCAGACCAACCCCTCGTCTTCGCTCAGCCGGCGGCCGTCTCGTTCGGTTTCGTCCGTCCTGGCCGGGCGGCCACACGCGGGATCTCGGTGACCGACGCCGAGGGAGGCGCTGGTGAGTGGGCGGTCTCGATCGCCCGCCAGGGGAACGGCTCGGGCGTTTCCATCGCCGCGCCCACCCGCCTGGCCGTTCCGGGCACCCTCACCCTGCGGGCGGCGGCCGGGCAATCCGCGCGGCAGGGTGACGCCACCGGCTTCGTCGTCCTCGGCCGCCCCGGACAGACTCGAAGGGTCCCCTTCTGGCTTCGGGTGAGCGCGCCGCGCCTCGCCCGTCTGCCGGCCCGTCCGCTGGGCCGAACCGGTGTCTACCGCGGGAACACGCGCGGCCGTCGTGCACTCGTGTCGGTTTATCGCTACCCGGACAATCCGAGCGGGATCGGGCTTGAACGCAGGCTCGACGGCCCGGAGCAGGTCTTCCGCGTGCGCCTGCGCCGACAGGTCGCGAACTTCGGCGTTGCCGTCCTCACACGCTCGCGCGTCCAGCCTCGAATCGTCATCGGCGCCGATGAGAACCGTCAGGCCGGGCCGACCTCGCTCCCGCTCCAGGTCAATCCGTATCTGCCGACGTTCACCGAGCCCGCTCCCGTCTCCGCCGTGATTCGTCCCGACCCCGGCACCTACCACGTCGTTTTCGACAGCCCGACGAGGGCCGGTGCCGGCCGCTTCAGCTTCCGATTCTGGGTCGACGACCAAGCGCCGCCGCGAGTGAGGCTGCTGAAGTCCTTCGTGCGCTCCGGCGGAACGCTCGTGGCCTCAGCCTCGGACTGGGGCGCCGGGGTCGATCCGCAGGCGGTGTTCCTTCAGATCGACGGCGGGGCCTTGATGCCCGCGTCGTTCCGAGCCGGCCGTATCCGGATCCCGGTCGGCTCGTTCAGTCGGGGTCGTCATCGCCTGCTGCTTCAGGTCTCCGACCGTCAGGAGGCGAAGAACATGGAGAACGTGCCGCGAATCCTCCCGAACACGACGACGCTGGCCGTGTCGTTCAGCGTCCGCTGAGCGTCAGTTGTTGCGGTCGCGCTCTTTGATCGTAGGCAGCTGAGCCAGGTCGCGCTCGACGCTGGCCGCGAAGTCATCGTCCTCGGGCCGGAGCACACGCAGGTTCGACTTCCGCCGCCGCCGCTCGCGCTGCCTGCGGCCCTCGAAGCCGAACCGCTCCGAGAGGCGGGGCCACTCTGCCGCCACGAGCACGGCCACCGCGCAGGCGAGCAATGCGATCCAGACCCAGCCCACAATCGAATCTTAGCCCGCCGGCCGTTGGCGGGGCCGCTAGGCCCAGGGCAAGCCGTCCCAACTCGCCGGCCGCTCGGGTTGCCAGTGCGGGAACGGAGCATAGGCCTCGGAGGGCGAATGCGTCTCCGTCTCGACGCCTGCGCCGTGGCGGCGGGCTTCGTCTGAGCGGGGATAGACGGTGTCCTTTGCCCGGGTTCGCCCGCCCGTCATCAAGATGACGCATGGACCGCTCCCGGCCCCGATGAAGCCGTGGGCGCTGCCCGGCGGGCAGTGCACGAAGTCCCACGCCTTCAGCAGTCGCTCCTCACCCTCGACCACCAGGACGCATTCGCCGGCGAGCACGAGGAAATCCTCCTGGTTGGTCTCGGCGTGGTACAGCCCGCTCGGCTGTTCGGGACGCAGTACCTGGAGGGTGATTCCGATCTCGGCGAACCTCTGAACGGACAGATCAGGGCGCCTGCGCAGGACGGGCGTGTCGGCCTCGAAGACGCATCTGGCTCCAAACGCGTCGTTGGTCAGCCACGCCGCGTCGCGTACGTTGACCACGAACCAGCCATCGGTCATCGGCGCAAGGCCAGAGCCCACGTCTTCGAGGGCGGCTTCCTGGACCACGGCTCTCCTTCCTAGCCTGGGAAGAACGGGATGTCCCAGATGACGATCGTCGCGATGGAGGCGGCTAGCGCGAGGAAGCCGACCGCAAGCACTGCGGCGCGGCGGACGGGGCTGCCCTTCGTCACCTGATCCGCGGCCTGCTCAGCCCGGTCGATCATCCGCTCGAGCGCCCGCTCGGCCCAGGCGAACTCGAGCGCCAGCATCGTGAGGCCCAACACGATCCCGGCCAAACCAGGGCCGGGAGTGAAGAGCATGACCACGCCTGCCAGCAGAACCAGAAAGCCGGCAATGGCAAAGGCGACGCGGAAGAGACGATTGCGCTGCCGGTGGCGCTGCTGCCTCGCGCGAACGCGCTCGATCAGCGGTGGCCGGCTGCGGGCTTCATCCTGGCCCACGGCAGACAGACTACGCATGTCGAGAAGGTCTGCCCGTGACCGCGTTAACCACGACACAGGAAGGGTTCGGACGAGCGCGAGCGGGTAAAGCACAGTCGCAACGAGACGACGAAAGGCGAACCCATGACGCTTTTTTCAGTCCAACTCGAGCTCGGGCCTGAGACTCGGGCGATGATCGAGAGAGTAGCGGCGACCACAGTGATGAAGCTCGAGCTCGGCCCCGAGACGCGCGAGACGATCAAGGCCCTTCTGCCAACCGATTCGAAGGATGAAGGAGGCGAGAGCCTGCTCCGTAAGGGCGTTGAAGCCGCCCGGGGCAGGTGAGCGGCATTCTGCACCGCGGCGAGCGTGTTACAGACGGCTCAAATGGGGCAAGGCAGCGGTTGAGGCTTACAAACAGGAGGTCGCAATGCCGAAATTGAAGGACGCAAAGGAACTGACTGCGCCGCTCGAGGAGTTGACGAGTCAGCTCAAGTCCGAGCTCAATGACTCACGGGGCGATTTCGATCGGCTCGTACAGATCGCTGATCAACTGGGCGAGGAGGCTGACGCACTCGCCGAGACGTTCGGCAGCATGAACGAGACGCTGATGGAGCGGATCGAGCACGTCCGCGGGAATGCCTCTTCATCGTCTCGTCGGAAGGCACTGTCAACCAGCTGATTGGCGTGCGTTCCTGAACTGAAGCGGTGCCGACATCGATTCCTCGGCACCGCTTCTCTCTGGAATAGATCAGGCTGAAAGTCTTTCGCGGCGCTTCTCACGGCGCTTGGCGCGTTCCCGCAGGCTCTGCTCGAGTTCACTCCCGCCTGCGCTGCCCGACCTCGGGCCGCCAGCTGTCTTCTCGCCTGTCTGATGTGCCCCCTCGTCCTCATCGGCCAGGCCGGTAACCTCCTTCACCCGATCAAGTAGATCGAGATCAGGCAGCTCGGGAGCACGCTCCTTGACCTGATCCACGAGATCTTTGGCCCGGCGCGGTACGTCCGAGCCCCTCTTCGCGACGGCGTACACGGCAGCGCCGGCTGCCGGGAGAAGCAACCACCGTCCTCCGCCCCCACTCTTTCTCGGGCCCTTCCCGCGCGCGGCGTCGGCGACGTCCGCGACTCGCTCAGCCACGTCCGCGGCCTGCTTGGAGATCTTGTTGAAGTCCGCCATCTCGCCAGAACCCCCTCCTCCTCGATTTGCCTACTTACGTCAGCTTTCCCAACGCCGAGGCGGTGAAACTCGTCGGGCTGCCGCGTGACGTACTGGAGCGTGACGCCGTCGCGTGAGCAAACCAAGATGGAAAAACAGCGGAAACACGGTTTCAGGCATCCACGAACGGGAACACGGTCTCGACACCGAGGAACGAAGGGGGTAAACAACCGAATGGCAACACGAGACACGATCGACGACCGTCCGGTCACGACGACACGGGCGAGAGGCCGCGTCACCCGCGACGAAACGAAGCCGTCCTTCCTGACGACGGAGTTCTACGCGATGATCGCGACAGTCGCTGCGGTCTTGATTGCGGCCGCGCAGGCAGACAACTTCGACGCTCCACGGGCGTGGACGCTCGTCGCTGCCCTGGCAATCGGCTACATGGTCAGCCGTGGGCTCGCCAAGTCCGGGAGCGCTTACCGCGACAGGGACAGCGTATCTGGGTCAAGAGGAGGTTGATGTCGTTGTTGGAGCGAACGCGAGCTGGTCTTCGAGAGATGCCGTCCAACGCTGCGTGGATACTGTCCCGAGTCCGTAAACCAGCGGAGGCGATCGGAACCGCGGCCGAGTCCGCTACGGGGCGCGCTCGCGACCAAGGGCGGAAGGTCGGGGCAGCTGTGGTCGACGCCGCTCCCGTCGGCGGAGACTCAGTCGAAATCCGGGTTAGGCGTGCGCAGGACGCCGGTGAGCGTGCTCGGGAGGCCGAGGACCGGGCTGTGGAGGCCGCGCGGGAGTCCAAAGTTCTCGCCGACCACGCTCGGCAGGTGAGCGAGCAGGGACGCGCCCGCCTGAGGGAGGTGGAGCGCGAGACGAGCCGGCAGGTCAAACAGCGCGTCGCCGACGCTAAGAAGGCGGCTGACGAGTTCGTGGAGCACGAGCGCCAAGCCGCCGAGGCGGATGCTGAAGAGCAGCGACAGGAATTCCGGGAAGAAGTCGACAACCAGATCGAGAATGCCCAGCGCGATGCTTTGGCGTCCCAACAGCGAGCCGAGGAGCTCGTCGAGGACGCGACGGAGGCACTGGCGGAGGCCAGGCGGCTAGCGGACGAGGCTGTTGAGGCCGCGCGTTCCGCCGCCGAGGAAGCCAATCGCCAGGCACAGCAGCTCGCCAACGAAGCGGAGCAGCATGCGAGCGACGCCGAGGCACGGGTCAAAGCGACCGAGCAAACACGGACGCACTCGGTGGCAACCGCGAAGCACACCGCGCGCGAGCTCAATCGGGAGACAACGAACGGTGGTCTGAAGTCCTACAACAAACCGGAACTGGTCGAGCTTGCGGCCAGCATCGGTATCAAGAGACGAACGAACATGACCAAGGGCGAGCTCGTCGACGCAATCACGAAGGCCTCGCGCAAGGGGTGAAACGGAGGTGACTCAAGATGAGACTCTTTAACAGGAAGAGCGAACTGGAGCGGCTTGCCGAAACGGTCAACCACTCGCTCGAGGCGCTGAGCGGCGGCTCGAAAATGGGCAAGATCAAGAAGACCGGCTTGATCGCCGGCGGCCTCGCTGGTCTCACGGCGGGGAGCGCCGCCATCTCTTCGCTCCGGCGCCGCAAGGAGGGGGCGAGGGACTATTCGTGAGCTCACGATGGTGCCCGTCACCCCCCGGGCCCTCAGGACTACGGTTCCGGTCGTGCCGACACCGGCTTCTGATCGCAGGAGACGCCTATCAGACGGAGCTCTTGTCGAGGCGTCCATCCGTGCGCGCCTCCTGCGCATCCCGCTGTTGAGGCTTGACGCGACCGTCGTGCTCGTGCCGGCGGAAATAACGGCGCCGTCTGCGCCTCATGAGCCGGTACGCACCCGATCGGTCGGCGTTCCGCCGACGCGTTCGGGCGCCGCCGGACGCGGCTTGGCCGAGGCTGTTCGGAGCATCAACGAGGGAGCAGAAGTCCTCGCTGAGGTGCGGCGCAACGGCGCTTAACCAGCCCCCACGCGGCGCTGCCGAGAAGGGGCGGAACCGCTTCTTCGGCTCCCGAGAGTGAGACACTAGAAAGTCGGCAAGAGTGAGCGGCTTCGAAACCCCCGTGTGAGCGGGGGTTCCTTTACTCCCCGGGTTCGACTCGAACCAACAACCCTGCGGTTAACAGTCGCTTCCGGTGCCGGACCGTACTGGACGCAGCTCGACAAA
>JBKPFE010000004.1:0-8575 GCA_046728705.1 Actinomycetota bacterium | reverse complement strand
ACGACGACCTCTTCGAACTTCTCGAGGTCGAGGATCTTCTCCTGAAGCTCCGTCTTCGACTGCTCGAGGTCGCGCACGACCTCCTCGTAGGCCCGCATGTCGCGGAGGACGCCGATCGCGCCGATCACCTTCCCGTCCGGGTCGCGGAGCGCCGAGGCGTTCAGGCTCGTGGGGATCACCTCGCCCGTCGCCGCCCGAGGATTGAGACGTGCGTTGCGCGTGACGCCGCGCTCCACGACCTCGCGGAGCGCCGCCGTGAACTCCCGCGTCTCCTCCTCGCTGATGAAGCGCGACAGCGACTGCTCGACCACCTCGTCCCGGCGGAAGCCGAGCAGGTCCGAGACGGCGTCGTTCGCCTCGAGGATCTTCCCCTCCAGGTCCGACACGAACACCGGGTCGGGCGCGTTCCGGATCAGGCTCTCGGCGTACGCACGCGCCTTGTCGAGCTCGCGCATGTCGCGGAGCACGCCGATCGCGCCGATCACCTTCCCGTCGGTATCGCGGAGCGCCGAGGCGTTCAGGCTCGTGGGGATCACCTCGCCCGTCGCCGCCCGCGGGTTGAGGCGGGCGTTGCGGGTGACGCCGCGCTCGACGACCTCGCGGAGCGCCGCCGTGAACTCGCGCGTCTCCTCCTCGCTGATGAAGCGCGAGAGCGACTGCTCGACCACTTCGTCGCGGCGGAAGCCGAGCAGGTCCGAGACGGCGTCGTTCGCCTCGAGAATCTTCCCCTCCAGGTCCGACACGAACACCGGGTCGGGCGCGTTCCGGATCAGGCTCTCCGCGTACGCACGCGCCTTGTCGAGCTCGCGCATGTCACGGAGCACGCCGATCGCGCCGATCACCTTTCCGTCGGTATCGCGGAGCGCCGAGGCGTTCAAGCTCGTCGGGATCACCTCGCCCGTCGCCGACCGCGGGTTCAGGCGCGCGTTGCGGGTGACGCCGCGCTCGACGACCTCGCGGAGCGCCGCCGTGAACTCGCGCGTCTCCTCCTCGCTGATGAACCGTGACAGCGACTGCTCGACCACCTCGTCGCGGCGGAAGCCGAGCAGCTCCGAGACCGCCTCGTTCGCCTCGAGGATCTTCCCCTCGAGGTCCGAGACGAACACCGGGTCGGGGGCGTCCTCGATCAGCCGCTGCGCGTACGCGCGGGCCTTGTCGAGCTCGCGCATGTCGCGGAGGATCCCGATCGCGCCGATCACGTTCCCTTCTGAGTCGCGGAGCGCCGATGCGTTCAGGCTCGTCGGGATCACCTCGCCCGAGGCGCTGCGTGGGTTGAGGACGGCGTCGCGGGTGACGCCGTGTTCGACAACCTCGCGAAGGGCCGCGGTGAACTCGCGCGTCTCCTCGGCGCTGATGAACTGCGACAGCGACTGCTCAACGACCTCGTCCTGGCGGAAGCCGAGGAGTTGCGAGACCGCTTCGTTCGCCTGGAGGATCTTGCCGTCCAGGTCGGCGACGAAAACCGGGTCGGGCGCGTTCTCGATGATGATGTCCGCAGCGAGAGCGCTTTGCGGCGCGGAGGCGTCCCCGTCGGCGACTGCCGCTGTCGCCCGGGTCAAGACCTTTCTGGCCACCTTTGCTCCTTCACAGTCGGGATACCAGGCATACGGGGGTTCATTGTGATCGGTTCCAACCCTGCTCGCAACGATTCGAACGGTCCGTGAGCGAATCAAACGCGGCTCGCGAGCTGGATGCCGCTGACGTGCTGACCTTGCCGTCTGCAGCGCTAAAGGCGGCTTGCGAGCTCGTAGAGATTGCCGTCGGGCCCGCGGAAGTTGAACCACTCCCAGCTCGCGTCCCGCTCGATCTCGCCGATCACCTCGACTCCGGCGGCGACGAGCTCTGCGCGGGCCGTCTGGAGGTCGTCGACTTCGAAAAGCGGAACGGGACCGTCGCCGCCCGCGCCGAAAAGCTCGTAGTAGCGGTGGCCCGGGCCCAAGACCTGGACGCGGTCGTCGTTCTCCAGGCGAGCTCCGCCGTCGCATCGTCCTCGAAGGCGACCCGTAACCCGAGGATGTCGCGCAGGAATCCGACCATCTCGTCGTAGCTGTCGGCACGCACGCCGACCCAGCGAATGCCGAGGACCCTCATCGCGAACCGCCTATGACTGAGGAGGCCGGTAGGCTCGGCGGATGCCCGAGCAGGAAGGCCTCGCCGAGCTGCACACCCACCTCGGCGGCTCGGTCGCCACCGAGATCCTGTGGACGCTGGCGCACGAGCAGGGGATCGCGCTGCCGGTCAAGGACTACTGGGAGTTCGTCGAGCTCGTCACCGTCACCGACCCGCGCGAAGTCCCCGACCTGACCGCGCTCGACCGGATCTACAAGTGGACGGAGCTGATCCAGTCGAGCCCGCTCGCCGTCGAGCGCTCCGTCCACGCCGCGATCGGCGGCGCCTACCGCTCGCAGCGGATCACGACGCTCGAGCTCCGCTTCAACCCGATGAAGCGCAACCGCGGCGGCGAGCGCGACCTCGACCACATCATCATGGCCGCGATCCGCGGGCTCGACCGCGCCAGTCTCGAGTACCCGCAGGTGCGCGCCGGCCTGCTCCTGATGATGGACCGGACGTTCACCGAGCGCCAGAACGCGATCATCGTCGAGAAGGCGGTCCGCTACACGCCGCGCGGGATCGTCGGCATCGACATCGCCGGCCCGCGCCCCGACGGCGCCGGGCCCTACCCCTACCGTGACCTGCTGCCGCTCGTCAGGCAGGCGCGGGCGGCTGGGCTCGGGGTCACGATCCACGTCGGCGAGGAGGGCGGCGAGTACGGGATCGCCGAGATCCGCGAGGTCGTCTCGACCCTGCGCCCCGAACGGATCGGGCACGGGATCCTCGCCGCGCAGGATACGAAACTGATGAGCCAGATCTGCGAGGCCGAGATCGTGCTCGAGATCTGCCCGACCTCGAACCTGCTCACGAAGGCGCTCCCGGACGAGGACGCCGTCCGCGACACCTTCCGCGCCTTCTCCGAGCACGGGGTGCCGTTCACGATTGCCACCGACGGCCCGGAGATGATGCGCACCCACCTGCGCGACGAGTTCGAGCTCCTGCTTCGGATCGGCGCCGTCGACGAGTCCCAGCTCGGCGAGGCGAACCGCCGAGGGCACGAGGCGAGTTTCGTGCCGAGTCACGCAACGGTGCAGTATCCGGTTAGCTGACCCTCCCTTTCGTCGGATCTGGCCATGTCGAGCCGCCGGCAGATGATTTCGCCGGCCTCGCGGAGTCTGTTTGCGTGTGAAGCCCACCTCGAGCGCCGATTTGGCGCTCGGACGACCAACGACGACAGGAGATGATTGCATGAGCGAGTCGACTCAGAAGGACGAAGACACACAGGCAGCCTGGCCCGGTGGGATCGCCGCGATCACGCTATTCGTCGAGGTCCTGGCGGCCGCGAAGCGCTTCTACGGCGACGTCTTTCAGCTCCCAGTCTTCTTCGAAGACGACGACTCGGCCGTCTTCAAGTTCGGCGACACGTTCGTCAACCTGCTGAAGGCGAGCGAAGCGCCCGCGCTTGTCGCGCCTGCCACGGTCGCCACTCCCGACGCGGGTGTCAGGTTCCAACTCACGCTCGGTGTAGACGACGTGGATGCGATGGTCGACGAACTGAAAAGCCGCGGAGTCGAACTGCTGAACGGGCCGATGGATCGTCCCTGGGGGATCCGCACCGCCAGCTTCCGCGATCCGGGCGGTCACATCTGGGAGGTCGCCCACTAGCATCATCCCGTGGCTCAAACGCACTCTGTTAGGCGCTCTTAGAGCCAGGCTTTGGGAGCGTACTGCGCCGTCTTGATCACCCTCCTCGCCCGGCGTATAAGTCGAGATGAGGCGAAGTGGGTGCTGCCCGTCCGGGCACTGAATGAGTCGCCGGAGCGTTCGATGCTCGTGCGCCGGTGGCGCGGCCTCGCAACGGGTCACCAACTCCGAGGAGTCGCGATGAGCACTACGCAGACAGGAAAGGAGATGTCAGTCGCAAATCGACGAGACCCTCAGTGATGCCACCCTTCGTGTGCTTGACGACATCGCCGATGGCGATGTTGTCGTCTGCGGCCCGGATCCGATGCCATTTCTAGTCGCTGAACGGAAGCGGCGAACCGTTCTTAAGTCCCGAGGAGTTCTTCGCAGCAGGTTACGACCCCGAGCAGGTCAACGTCCTCGTTGATCCGAAGGCGGCGCATCCTGCCGGCGAAAGCACTCGCCAAACCAGGACACCTAGCCCGAGCGAACCTGGGACTGGCTCGTCGCGAAGTTGCCCTCGAATTGAATGGCTCTACGGCGACTTGCGCGGGCGAGCCTAGCCCGCGGGAGACGATCTGCTTCTGCGACCTTCTTGGCCCGAAGGCTTCTACTCCTCGGCCCCTTCGTCCGGTTTCGCCTCCTCGGCCCCGCGACGGAGCTCTTCGGGCATCTCAGCGACTGGCTCGTACGGACGTCGCCTGAGGTTGGCCGGCTCGAGCTCCTCGAGGGTCGCTAGCTCACGCTTTCGTGCCCTTCGCTTTGACGCGAGCAAGGAGCGGACCTTCGTGAGCGGCGTTCGCCCTTCCGGAAGAGCGGCGACTTCGTCGGTGACCCGGTAGCAGCCGGCGAAGTAGGGCACGTACGCGCCGGGAGGCCGACCTGGCCCAACGTCCGGAGAGAGGAGGAAGAGCATGCGCTCTCCTTCCCGCAGCTCAGCCGTCCAGCTCGTCTGCACGGTCTCCGCACTGCCGCCAACGACGCGCACCGTGATCTCATCGAGGTCAAGTTCTCCCTCGAGCACGCGCTCGACGGCGATCGAGAACAGGGAATGAACCTCGGGCGCCTCGTCCACGGTGTGCATCTCGACATCTGCCAGCTTCTCCACCCGGCCGATAAGGACCAGGTCGGCTCCCGCGAGCCGCTCAACCAGCTCCGGGATTCCCTCGTACGTGGTCGTCACTGCACAGTCCTCCTCTTCCTACTCGTAGGCATACCAGAAGACGGTTTCCCGATACTCCGGTGAGGCCGCAGCCGCCGGCGCAGTGTGGCTCGCGTACGCGAGAAGCTGGACGGGACCAGTCCAGCTGGCGGCGGCGGGAGACTTCCGCGACGCGTTGAGCGTCGTGTTGAAGTTTTGGCCACGCCATCCGAGCACGAACCGGTTCTGCACAGCGTCGTAGGCAACCCCCGGCTGGATCCGCGTCGTCTCGCTGCCGAAGACGGTCGAGACGTGCTGAAGCTGTCCGCCGCTGACCCTGCAAGTCAGGCTCCGGATCAGGTTCATCCCGTAGGTCGAGTGGGGCGCCCACGAGAAGGCCACGACGACGTTGTTATTCGCATCCGCCGCCGCTGAGACACCGGAAAGCGCCTTGTAGAAGGTGTTGAGGTAGACCGGCGCACTCCAGCTCGCCCCGTTGTTCGTCGAGATGCTCGCGCGCAGGTAACCGCTGTTCGCCTGGTCCGTACGGTCGAAGTGGGGCCAGACGAGGATCCAGGTCGACTGCCCGTTGGCCCTCGTCCAGCAGAGCGCGGGTATTCCGTACGTCCGCGCGTTCGCCGGAACGGCGACCAAGTGCCACTGATAGCCCTGGTTGAAGGAGCGCACGATTCGGATCGAGCCGAGGTCGTCGTTCGTGACCCAGGCCCAGAGCATCGTGCGGTCGTCGTCACGGGCGTACACAGGCCCGTAGAGAGAGCGCTCTCCCCCGTAGAACAGCCAGTGGCGAAAGAGGAAGCGCTCGCCGTCTCCCCGCAACCAGGTCGGCGGCCCTCCGACCATCGTCCAGCCGACGATATAGAGCCCGGAGCCGGGAGTGCTCGCCACGCCGGGAGTGATGTTCGTGCGAGCGTCCACATGCCCGTAGGGCGTCAGGTCGTTGGTGACCTGAGCCCAGCTCGCTCCTCCGTCCTGCGAGCGCAATTCGCGGAGTCGATTTCGCGTGAAGAGCGAGTACACGTTCCGGGCGCGGGCGACGTCGTTCGCGAACGGTCCGAACCGCTGGCGGTGGTACTCGTAGCCGCCGTTCATCGTGTCGTTTGCGCCCGTGGAGTGATCGAGACCGAGGCAATGCCCCAACTCGTGCATGAGGATTCCCTGCATGTCGAACTCGCCCGCCGCCGCGTTATAAGGGACGAAAGGCCATGGCGTGAGGTCGGACCCACGCTTGCGGTGGAACACGATGATGAGCTTGTTGTAGGTGCCGAAGGTGGAAGCGAGACGGGTCGAGTTGCCGTGGCGCTCGTTCATCGAGATCACGAGCTCGCCCGAGTCGGAGTCCGTCTTGGTCGTGTAGCCCCAGAACTGGAAGCGCAGGTCGACGCCCGCGACGTTCATCCAGCGCGTGTACGCGTTGATGACGGCATCCGTGAACGGCCCCTGCCAGCCGTTCGGGATGCCCTGATCGACGAAGGACTGCCAGTTGATCAGGACGCGTGGGCGGAGCCCTTCGTCGTACCACTTCTGATCAGCCATTCGGCTTCACCTCCCCGGGCGGTCAACGGGCCGACCGCTGTCGTGGACGGGAAGCGTGGATGCCGCAGCAACGGTTCATTTACCACGCTGCTGCCCAGCGTTGCTACTCCACGACTATCCCACTCAGCCAGGGGGCTGTCAACGACGCCGCTCAGGCGAGCGTGTGGGAGAGCCTGCCTGGACGCTGAGGCAGTAGCTGCCTGGGCCTAGCCCATTCGACAAGCAGTGCCCTGCAGCGCGGGATCGTCGGCAACGACATCGCCGGCCCGCGCCCCGACGGCGCCGGGCCCTACCCCCTACCGCGACCTTCTGCCGCTCGTCAGGCAGGCGCGGGGGGCCTGCCCGACCTCGAACCTGCTGACGAAGGCGCTCCCGGACGAGGAGGCGGTCCGCGCGACCTTCCGCGCCTTCTCCGAGCACGGAGTGCCGTTCAGATCGCCACCGGCGGGCCGGAGATGATGCGCACCCACCTGCGCGACGAGTTCGGGCTCCTACTCCGGATCGGCGCCGTCGACGAGGCCCAGCTCGGGGAGGCGAATCGCCGTGGGCACGAGGCGAGTTTTGTGGGCGGGCCGCTGGAGGTCGGCCCGCCCGGGTTTGGCTGTGTCAGTCGTCGTGCTTGTCGCCTTTTCGGCCGGCGCCGGTGAGGAAGTACTTTCGCCCGACGTCCCGGGCGATCTGCGGGAAGTGGTTGGCCGTCCTCGTCATCGTCGTGCGGTAGTGGAGGCCGCCCCAGACACGGGCGTTCTCGACGTCGACGACGAGCTCATCCAGGTTCTCGTACGTCCGCGGCGGGCCGGCGCCGGGCGCGGTGCTTGAGATCACGAGCTGCACGTGCTTCGTTCCGAAGTAGTTGCGGAGCGACTCGGTCACGGCGCCGGTGAAGCAGGCGTGGCCGGACGGGTACTCCGGGTGGTTGCCGGTGATCAGCGGCAGCCAGCCCGCCTCGGGGGAGGTGGCGGGATTGCCGTCGGTGTCGGCCCGCTGGATCGCGTGGTTGGGGCGCCAGAAGTAGTAGTGGTACTTGGCCTCCCAGCAGGCGATCATCGTGTCCGCCGTTGCGACGTTCACGTAGCCGAGCAGCCGCGCCGACTCGCGCAGGTTGAGGCCACGCGCCATCGCCAGCTCACGCAGGGTGCGGTTGAACTGGAAGTACGTCTGCTCGGTGTGAAAGCGGACGGTCTCCGTCTGCTTCTCTGTGCGAGCGCTGCCCGTGGCGCGGCCGTATGCTTGCACCTCGGCCACGTCCCGCGCGTAGCGCTGGCTCGTCAGCTTGAGCGGGCCGCGAGGCCGGTACTCGGACTGCGACTCGTACGTGAACGGGCGCACGAACGGGAGCTTGGTGTCGACCGGCGGCGTCGCCGCGATCGGCTCGAACACGCCCGGACCGGTCGGAGGTTGAACGTAGGGGACGATGTCGTCGAAGTGGTCACCGGTCCGCATCGCGAGCATGCCGGCCGCGGCGGCCGCACCGACCGCTTTGCCGGCGTCCTTCGCGGGTCCGGCCGGAATCGACGCCATGTACGCGTCGTACTTGTTTTGAACGTCCGCCGCCTGCCCCGGCACGCGAGCGACGAGGACGTCCCTTGCCGCCTGTGCGACGGCGGCGTCCGCCGATGCATCGGGCGGCGCTGTCACGCCGGTCGCGAACGGCTTGAGACCGCCCTCGACGGCCGCGACGGCGTCGTACATCGCCCCGTGCACCATGCCGCCGAGCACGCTGCTGCTGGCGGGCGGCCGTGGCAGGAGTGCACCGGGGGGCGGTGCCACAATCGCAGTCGCGGCGACGCCGCTCCAGTGAACGACGGCGTTGTCACCGGGCGCGGCCGCCGTTCCCGCCGGCCCCAACGCCAAGACAGCGACAAACGCAAGCATCGCGGCCAGGCCGGTGCTGATTCCCATCCGTCTCCGCCCTCGACTCTGGGTCGAGCGCGGTCTCAGTCTCGTTCTCATGCCGCAGTTCTCCTCTCCCGTAGGGATTGCATCACTGCACGATGGTCAGCCGGCCGGCCCGGAGACAAGCCCAGAAAATGAACCTGTGCGGAAGGCTAGGAGAGTCACCTCCCAGACCTGCAGAGATCGCGCTACTTCGCGTTCGCGAAGGGACTGACGCCGATCCAGTCGTGAAAACCGCTGCGGAGCTCG
>JBKPFE010000140.1:0-3316 GCA_046728705.1 Actinomycetota bacterium | reverse complement strand
CTCCCCGGGTTGGACTCGAACCAACAACCCTCCGGTTAACAGCCGGATGCTCTGCCAATTGAGCTACCGGGGAACGCGTAGCGGCGGCCGCATGATAGCGACGCCCAGGCGGACCGAAGATCTACGCCAGCTCCGCGACTGCGTCCCGGATCTCGATGAGCTTTCGCTGCAAATCGGCCGTTTCCTCGAGACCGGCGCTCGCGAGTCGCCGCCGCAAGTGCCGCTCGCGCAGGCGGAGGAGGAGCTCCTTCGCCGTGGTCTCGTCAATCGCCTCCGTCGCCGCGACCGCGTCGAGCTCGGCCATCGCGGGCCCGGACTCCTGCCGCAACAGCGCCTCGCGCAGCAGCCGATGCTCGTGGTTGTCGAAGTGCTCCGGCGAGAGCTTCTCCAGCGCGGTGAGCAGCTCCGGAAAGGCGAAGCAGGCGGCGAGGACGTCACGCTCCAGCCTGTCGCCAGCTTCGAGGACGCGCCTCGACGCAGCTGCCGGCTTGGTCGCCGAGGTCCTGGCCTGGAGCTGTACGGTCATCCCGAGCTTGTCGTTCGCATGGCGCCAGGCCTGCTGGAGCTCGGGCGAGTCCTCGAACCGGTTCAGCGTCGTCCGCACGCGCTCGAACGCCTCCTGCTTGTCCTCGGCCCGCTCGAGCTCGAGGCGGACGCGGTAGAAGACGTAGCTCTCCGCATCGCCAAGACGGTCTTGGAAGCGCTCGGGCTCGTCGGCGGGGTCCGTTCCGGGCGGCAATGTCACGACGCGGAGGTCGAAGCCGCGGTCGGCCGCGAGCTCCATCCCACGCAAGGTCGCCGCCTCCCCCGCTGCGTCCGCGTCGAAGCAAAGGTAGAGCCGGCGGGTGAGACGCTGAAGCTCCTTCAGTTGCTGCTCGGTCAAGGCGGTTCCCATCGATGCGACCACGGGCTCGAAGCCGGCCTGGCGGAGCGCGATTACGTCGGTGTTTCCCTCGACGACGACGGCACGCTCCTGCTTCGCGATCGCGGCGCGCGCCAGGTTGAGCCCATAGAGCACCGCCGACTTGTGGAAGAGATCCCCCTCCGGTGAGTTGACGTACTTTCCGTGCAGCGGGTCGTCTTCACGCAGCTTCCTCGCCTGGAAGCCGACGATTCGACCGCGCGCATCGGCGAGCGGAAACATCAGCCGCTGCGGGAAGTAGTCGTTCCCCCGCGCGTTCGTGAGCCCGGCGCGGCGGAGCTCCTCGCGGGTGAAGCCCTTCTGCTGTGCCTTGTCGGCGAGTCCGGTGCCCGGGGAGAGCCCGAGCCGGAACTCGCGGCAGACCGTCTCGCCGAGCCTACGGCTCTCGAGGTACGCCCGCACCGGCGCGCCTGCGGCGCTCTCCCACAGCTGCCGCGCGTAGAACGACGCCGCCTGGTCGAGGACGGCATAGAGCCGCTCGCGGCGCCGGCGTGACTCCTCGAACTGCGGCGAGGACTCCTCGTACTCGAGCGTGGTGCGGAAGCGCTCGGCCAGCCACTCGACCGCTTCCGCGAAGTCGAGCTGCTCGGTCTCACGGACGAACGTGATCACGTCGCCGCCCTTGCCGCAGCCGAAGCAGTAAAAGAGCTTGTCCTGCGGGTTGACGGAGAAACTCGGCGTCCGCTCCTCGTGGAACGGGCAGCGGCCGACGTAGCGGGCGCCGGTCTTGCGAAGCTGTGTGCGGCCCGAGACCACCTCGACCATGTCGGCGGCGTCGACAGCGGCCCGGACCGACTCGTCTTTGATCCGCGCCATCAGATCCCCGCGGCGTACGTGAGCGCGAACCGGTCGGTCATCCCGGCGATGTAGTCGGCCAGCCGCTCGGCAGGCTCGCCTTCTCCGTCGGGAAGCCTCTCCGGATGCGCGAGCAGGTGCTCGAAGATGCGCCCAATCACGTCCCGTGCTTGCTCGTGCTGCGTCCGAGTGTGCGGCCCGAGATACACCCGGTCGAACATGAACGAGCGAAGCGCGAGCATCGCGGCACCGACCTCCTCGCTCTGCCGAATGTCCCCGGCGCTCTCCGACGCTTCGACCAGATCGTGTACGAGCCGGTCGATTCGCCGCGCTCCGGTCTCTCCGAGCAGCTCGATCTCCTCACGCGGGAGTTCCCCTTGAGCGAGCACACCGGCGCGGACGGCGTCGTCGATGTCGTGGTTGATGTAGGCGACCCGGTCGACGATCCGAACGATCTTCCCCTCGAGCTTCGCCGGCTCCGCCGGGCCGGTGTGGTTGAGGATCCCGTCGCGAACCTCTTCGGTCAGGTTCAGGCCACGGCCGTCGCGCTCGACGAAGTCGACCACGCGAAGCGAGTGCTCGTTGTGCCGGAAACCACGGCCGAAGTGACGACGGAGCTGCTCGTCGAGCGCCTCCTCGCCGGTATGGCCGAAGGGCGTGTGCCCGAGATCGTGGCCGAGGCCGATCGCCTCGACGAGGTCCTCGTTCAGTCTGAGCGCCCGGGCGACGCCGCGCGAAATCCCGGTCGTCTCGAGCGTGTGGGTGAGGCGCGTGCGGAAGTGGTCCTGCGCCGGATCGATCCAGACCTGGGTCTTGTTGCGGAGACGGCGGAACGCCTTCGAGTGGACGATCCGATCGCGGTCGCGCTGGAAGGGCGTGCGCAGCAGGCACGGTTCCTCTTCGCGCGCTCGCCCGCGCGTACCGTATGAGCGGACGGCCAGCGGCGAGAGCCACAGCTCCTCGTGCTCGCGCACAAGAAGCTCGAAGGAATCGGCGACCCTGCCGGCGAGCTCGGGCATGCGGGCAAGGCTAGTAGTTCATCCGGCCGCCGGGACGACCGTGGCGGGTCCCATCCCTAGCCCCCACCCACCCGGGGACTCTCGATGGCATCTCGACGTTAGTCCGTTTATTCGCACCAGTCCGTGACGCCGTTGCGCCAGTTGTGCGCCGGGCTCTCGACAGGGCTAGACGATGATCGGGACCGTGCCGCCGTCCGCGCTCCAGGCCGCGCCGGTCACATACGACGCTCGATCCGATGCCAGAAACGCGATCACGGCCGCAATCTCCTCAGGCTCGGCGAGCCGCCCCAATGGGCGTCCTCTTGCGACCGCCGCCAGCACTTCGTCCCGGGTCTTGCCCGATCGCGACGCCTGTTGATCGGCGAGCCCGCCCCCACCGAGCCAGGCCTCCGTCGCCGTCGGCCCCGGTGCGACGGCATTGCACCGGATGCCCTCACCGGCGTAGAGGTCCGCCACCAGCCGGGACAACGACAGCACCGCCGCCTTCGTCACCGAGTAGTTCGGCATCGACGTCGAGGGCCGCTTGCCCGCCGTCGACGAGACGTTGACGATCGCCCCTCGGCGTCGTTCCCGCATCCCG
>JBKPFE010000261.1:0-3523 GCA_046728705.1 Actinomycetota bacterium | reverse complement strand
GCGTAGGGTTCGTAAATTCGGTCGGGTGCGTGGATTTGGCCGATTTCCAGGGCGATTGAGTTTGTGAACCCTACGGGGTCCACACACTCGGTCCCGGCGCAGATCTGCCAGATTTGCAGGCGGATCGAGTTTACGAACGCTACGCCGTCTCGCGGATTGCCAGGGCGATCTCGCGTCCGGACTGTCGAATCGCATCGGCGATCAACAGTCCAAGACTCGCCGTTTCGCTCACCCGAGCAAGAGGATGCTCTTCCGCCTGCCGGTCAATGTGCTGGCGCATGTCCTCCATGGCAGCTTCGACGGCTTCCTGCCGCTGCTGGAATTCCTGCCTCAGCTCCTCGATTCGGTCGCGGTTTCTCTCTCGAAAAGTCCTGCTCGCCCACTGAGGCTCCCCTCGTAGCGGTTCTTCGGCGCCGGCATTTTGCGCGGCACAGGGGGCGAGCGGGGTCTCCATGTCGCCTGGACGCATCGTTCGGGAATGTTGACCCACGGCGCTCGTGGTAGGAAACTCGGCGCGTAATGCTCACGAGAGACGCGGCCCGCGGACGGCGGCCCGCCGTCCTCATCGGAGCGACGTCGCTGGTCGTCCTCAGCACGGGGGTCTTCCCGCGCTGGCTCGGTTGGGTGGGGGTCGTCGTCGCGCTGCTCGAGCTCGCTTCGTGGCGGAGCTTTGGGAGGACTGCGCTCCGTGCGGTCGACGACGCCATCGAACTAGCAGGTGAGGTGGAGCGCGGCCGCCGTCCGGTTGGGGTCGAGCGCGTCGTAGCGGCGGACAGCCTCGCCGGTGGGCAGCGCCTCCACCTCGATGCCGCGCTCGCGCAGCTGCTCGAGCGCCTCTGGATCAGGCGTCAACCGGCCGTAGGCGCCGGTGCCGACGACGAGCCGTTCGGGAAGCTCGTCGAGGATTGCCTCGAGGTCGTCGAGCATGAGCCGGTGGCCGTTCTGTCGCCACCAGTTCGGGACGACGCGGCCAGGAAGGAGGATGACGTCGCGCGTCTGCTCCACGCCGTCGACGACGATCCGCCCGAAGTCATAGCCGTCGATCTTCGCCATTCGTCGGCTCCCTCGCTCGCTGCTCACGACGATAGCGGTACGCGCCGCGCGCTGCCGGCCACGGCTCGAGCCGGTCCAGCCCTTCGGGCAGAGCCTCGTGCCCGCCGACGACGAGCGCGCCGCCCGCGCGCAAGGAGCTCGCCAGGTGGCGACCGACCTCCCGCTGCAGCTCGTCGCCGAAGTAGGTGAAGACGAGGTTTCGGCAGAGCACGAGGTCGAACGGGCCGCCCGCAGCGCCATCGCGCACGTCGTGCCGGAGGAACTCGACCGGCTCGCGGTACTCGCGCCCCAGACAGCCGTCTTCGAACGCGCGCGTTCGGAGGTGAGCGGGCAAGTCGCGCAGACTGCTCTCCTGGTAGCAGGCTCTCCGAGCCCGCTCGAGCAGCACGGGATCCACGTCCGTCGCGATGACGTGAATCCCGACGCGCGCTTCTGCGGCGAGCACGAGCGAGTAGGGCTCCTCGCCCGACGCGCAGCCGGCGCTCCACGCCGAGAGGGCCGGGCCGAGCTCGGGTAGGACCTCGTCCCGCAGGCCCTCGAAGAGTGCTCGGTCGCGCCAGAAGCGGGAGATCGTGACCCGGCAGAGCCCCGCGAGCACGTCCCATTCCTCCTCAATGCCTTCGAGGTAGGCACGGTACGCGTCGGCCTCGGCCAGCCCGAGCTCGGCGATTCGGCGCGAGACCCGCCGGCAAACCTGCCGCCGGACCCTGCGGAAGCCCTGCCAGCGCAGCCCGAGCCGCGGAAGCGCCCACCGGAGGAAGACAACGCACTCGGCATCGGTCATCTCGCTCGCGCAACCGCGTACGCGCCAGACCGCGCCTCGGGGACGCCTTCACCCCAGCGCACGGCGCCTGTCGCTTCGAGCTGACCCGCAGCGAAGACTTGGGCGACGGTGGACCGCACTCCCTGAGCTTATGGCCCCTGATTGCGCACCTGCCGTTCGCGTTCCGGAAGGAAACGTTGTAGCCCCTCTTCCTCTGCAAGCTCGTCCTCGTCAGCGGCTTCTCGTCGGGTCAGAGTACTGCCCGCGGTAACGATCCCAGCCGGCTTCTTGAGAAGTGAGCTGGTCGGCCGCGGCACCAGCCAGCGCGATCGCCGGGCGGCTGAACTAGTAGGAGTACGCTTCCAAGCGAGAACCTATGACCCCCCTGACCCCCGCTGAACGAGACGCGCTCCGGCTTCGAGCCCAGAAAGCGGACGAAGTGTTCAGCGGGCGAACCGTAGGCGAGCTGATCCTAGACGTGCGGAAAGCGCACGCCGACGCAAGCGCGGGGCTGCTCGGCGCCGCGTTGGACGCGATCCTTGCGCAATGCATAGCCGAGCCGTTCGAGCCCTGGCCCGGCTCCCTCGTGGCCGCGCTCGTCGCGCGCGACTCGAGAACTCATTGGTTTAGAGGTTCTTAGCTCAGATCCTGAGCCTGCACCGCGAGCAGCCGCTCCGTGACCGTGGCCGAATCGCGCGCTGCGCCCCGCCGAGGACCTGCGCGGTCGGCGGTCGCGAATCGGGGAGAGGCTATCCGAGCGAAAATCAGCGAGCGCAGATCGGGCAGCCGACGTTGCGCCCCGTGGCGAGTCGCTGAACCCAATCGCGGACGGCAACACCGCCTGCGCGCACCGTGAAGAACGTGTCACGCGGCAGGACGCAGTGGTCGCCGCCGCAGGCGAGGTAGGACCGGTAGTTCGGCAGTCGCCTGAGCTCGGCCTCGGCCCGCCGGAGCCGCGGCTCGAAGCCCGCCGGGTCTCCTCCGACAGCCGCGTAGAAGCGCTCCTGGACGTTGTCGGAGGCGTAATTGAAGCGTGCGAAGCGCCGCGTGGGGTACCGCTTCGCGAGCGCACGCAGGTACTCGACCATCGTGAAGCGGCGATTGCCGATCCGAAAGAAGGACGGGAAGCGGCGAGGTGCCCCCCAGTCGACGAGCCTGATCGGTCGGTGGAAAATGAACGCGAGCGAGTCGCCCAGCTGCGTCACCCGCGCCCGCGGCCAGGCCCCGATGACGGCCGGCACATGGAACGCTGAGCCGACGCCGCCCGCACTACAGCCCGTAACCAACACCCGCCTCGGCGCCGGGAATTCCTCGAAGGCGCGAGTGAGGGCCGCCCGCGCGTTCGCCCAGCCGCGATGGCGGATCGTCGTCGAGCCGTAGCGCGTCACGCGGTCGCCGATGTGCACGTCGCCGGTGCAGGAAGGGATGTACAGGAACGACCAGCCGCGGAAGGGGTTCTGGCCGCGGTTGACGTCAAGGAGGCCTGTCTGGAAGCTCGGGTCGTCGAACGAGTCGACGCGGTCGTCGAACCAGGTGCTCCCCGGTCTGCAGGAGCGGACGTCGAAGCACCCGCCGCCGCCCTGGAAGAAGATCACCACGCGCTTCGGATCGGCTCGCCGAAGCCAAAAGGCATAGCGGCCGCCTCGTGCGCAGGAGGTCCTCCCGCCGGGCTCGATCCGCTGCCACTCACCGGCCGCGGTGAGACTC
>JBKPFE010000288.1:0-4932 GCA_046728705.1 Actinomycetota bacterium | reverse complement strand
CTGCGGCTGGTCGAGCCGACCGAAGGATCGATCGTCTACGACGGCCGCGACATCACCCGGCTCCCCGACGGCGAGATGCGCGCGCTGCGGCGGAAGATGCAGATCGTCTTCCAGGATCCCCACGCATCGCTGAACCCGGCGATGGACCTCGAGACCGCCGTCGGGCACCCGCTCAAGATCCATGGGATCACGCGCGACAAGGCCCAGATCCGGACGCGGGTCGCGCAGATGCTCGAGCGTGTCGGGCTCGCGCCGGCCGAGCGCTTCCTCACCAAGTACCCGGGCGACCTCTCCGGCGGCCAGAAGCAGCGGGCGGTGCTGGCGCGGGCGATCATGCTCAACCCCGACTTGCTCGTCGCCGACGAGCCCGTATCGATGCTCGACATGAGCGTCCGGGCCAAGATCCTCGAGCTGATGGGCGACCTCAAGCAGGAGTTCGACCTCACCTACCTCTACATCACCCACGACCTGGCGACGGCGCGCGTCTTCTGCGACCGGATCGCGATCATGTACCTGGGCCGGATCGTCGAGCTCGGGCCGGCCGAGGCGATCTACGCGAACCCGCGGCACCCGTACACGGAGTCGCTGCTGAGGGCGATCCCCGAGCCCGACCCGGCGAAGGCGATCCCGCGCGATCTTCCCCGCGGCGAGGTGCCGGACGCGGTGACGCCGCCGCACGGGTGCAACTTCCACCCGCGCTGCCCGAAGGCGTTCGAGGTCTGCGGCTGGGAGGCCCGCGACATCCACGACCTGCTCGAGGAGCACTGGGCCCGGATGGACCCGGAGGAGTTCGAACGCGAACGCGCACTCGTCGGCGAGCTCGAGGACCTCGACGTGATCTCCGAGACCGCAACCGTTCCTGCCGGCGAACGAGCCTCGGGCGGCAAGGTCGCCGAGCTGCTCGAGCACATCCAGTCAGAGCACCCCGACGCGCGGATGTGGAAGGGCGTGCGCAAGGTTCGGGCGGTCGAAGGCGGAGCCGTCGTCCAGTTCCACGAGGGAATCGAGCCGCGGCACCTCTCCGATGACGGCGTCGAGGTCGAATGTCACCTCTTTGACGACGAGGCGAATCGGCGTGCTACCGAATACGCCGCGCAAGCCACCTAAGCGGATCTGTTGCAGTGCTTCGTGACTGACGCGAAGCGGCAGATGTTCAGCGGTGGCGGTGAAGTCATCCCTTCACGGCGCCATTCAGCAATTCTGACGCCCCGTGAGGTCGAAGTGCTTCAGCTGACATCGGAGGGCCTCCCCAACCCGCAGATCGGAAATACCTCATCCACGGAAGGGATTCAAGGCCAGCATGCGAAAGCTCCTGGGGATGCACGGCACGACCACGCGTGCGCAATCGGTTCTGGGCTCCGCGAGCTTTCTTCGTACAAGCTGTGGGTAGGTCGTTCATCGAGGAAATTGATGGTCGAAATGGTCAGTCTGATGGCGATCTCTGGACGCCTCATGCGAGATGATCAGATGGCGAGCAATTCGTAACCTTCGCGCTGGTCAGACGGCTAGCGTCGCCCAGCTCTCTTAGCAAGAAGTTGTGTCCTCGTCCGGACGCCCAACTTCTCGTAAATGTGTCGGAGGTGCACCTTCACTGTCCCTTCGGTGACAAAGAGACGGTCTGCGATATCTTTGTTTGAGAATCCCCGCTCGAGTTCTCGTAAGACGTCTAGCTCGCGCGCAGTAAGCGTGTCCGTTCGGCCAGAATGTGTCCGTCCGACGAACAGCCCTAATTGTCTAGCTATTTCGTGGTCGCGAGTTCTCGCCAGGAGTTCCCCAACTTCCGCACGGCACGCTTGTTCCTGAACAAGTACAGCCAGCATCTGAGGCTCGGCCCGATACGAACACACGAAACTGTCAAAGTTGCCAGACTCAAGCGCCGCACGCCATCCCTTCAGGGTGGCCCGTCTTTGCCTAGGTTCATCCGAATCCTGGAGCGCGATCACTGCCTCAACACAGGGAGAGAAGACCCGAGCTTCGATCGAAGACCGAGAGGCTCTGGTGGCCATTGCCCTCTGAACGAGTCGTCGCGCGGCTGCTGATTCGCCGTGGCAAGCGAGCGCAAGCGCCCTGCAACTGAGATACTCGGCTCGTAGCGGAGGGCTGGAAATTGTTTCGCCTTCGTCTGCCGTCAAAGCGATCGCGTCCTTGAACTGCCGCTTAGCCGTGAGCAGGCGGCACTCAATCGCGCGACGTGTCGCCTCAAGATAGGCGTCACCGGATGCTGCCACCTGCTGGCTGACCTCGTCCAGCGCGCGGGCAGACTCTTGGAAGTTCCCAAGACCGAGTTGGCTGATGGCTTTGTTGAGGCGCGCATGAACGATCGGGAAATCCAACCGATACTGTGACGCGAAACTGAGTTGCTGCTCTATCAATTCCATTGCTTCTGCGTACCGAGCTGTCAGATTCAGGGCCGTAGCCAGGGTGTGGAAAAATGCCGTCACGCCCAGTGGATCAGTCGCCCTGTTGACGAGATGTAGCTTCGGAAGGGCGACTTCAACGGCCTGCGAGACATCACCCGCCCTGGCGGCCCGCATGAGCCGAAGAACTTCAAGCCGAATGATCCCATCGGAGGTGTGCTCCTCCGAGGTCTCCAGTTCTTCTAGGGCAGCTGCGGCATCTCGAGCACCGAGTTCTGAGGCCGCGAAATACAGGCCGACGAGCGCCTCCCTTCGGCATTGCGAGGTGCGGGCTACTGCGCTGGCTGAACGAAAGTGCTGTAGTCCTGCGCTTTCCCTACTCGAGAGCAATGCGCTATGTCCAGCTCGCACGTGAGCTCGTGCGGCGAGATCTGCATCCTTGAACCTCACTGCCGCCTGTGAGGCCAGGATGTATGCGCGATCATGTTCGCCCTGGCGAAACGCGAGTTCGGACTCGGCCAGATCAACGATGGGGATATCAAGGTGCGAGCCAAGGGCGAAGTCAACCCATCGCTGAACCGTGGCGAGCCGCCCACGACTTAGCAAGGGATCGAGCCCGAGCTCAATTGTCTGCTCCAGCAGAGATCGAAGCGATGCGAAGGAAGCAACCTCAAACGCATGATCCCACTGCTCGAGTCTCACGAAAAACTGGCCGATGCGTGATGCGTAATCGTTCGCCTTGAGCTCGTCGGAAGATTGGGCCTGCAGGAGTCGTCGCAACAAGGGATGGATCGAAAAGTTGTCGGTGTCTTGATCGGTCAGGATGCCCAGGCGCACTCCAGTCTCGATCACCCTCCTTGAGCGACTTGCTCCACAAATGGCCGTAACTAGTTGTCGCGAAATCACAGGAGCTATGGCTAGGCCTGCTAAGTCTTTCACTGTGCTCCGATCGGCTGCTTGGAAAACCTCCTCAGCGAAATAGGCATGAAGGGTCGCGGGGAGATCCTCTGGGGGAAGGACGAACTCTTTAGTCATCGCCGCCAACCCAAGAACCGCTGGCCAGCCTTTCGCTCGTGCGATTAGCTCCTCGGTTGACCGATCCTCGCGGCCCAGCACTGCACGTGCCTCAGTGTCTTCCATGGCCAGTGCTCGCCGGTCGATCTCGAGGATCTCGCCATAGAGGATCCGACGCGGGGTCGCCCAATTAGGCCGATGTCGACTTGTGATGAGCATTTGCATCGGTGTGTGCTGCGTCAAGAGGTCTACAAAACGCTCCGAGGCCAGCGACTCCATCGCGAACTGGTAATCGTCGAAGCCGAGCCATGCGTCGGATGGCCAATCCTGGACGTCTTCAGCCAATAGTTCCGCGAGGATGGCGACGTCCTCTTCTGGACGCCCCGTCGCTCGGAGGCGATCGCGCATCCGCTTGCCCGCGTCTGGGACGATCTCGCTCGCAGCCTCAGCGATTCCGGCTGACAGTGCAGCCACATCGGCCGAGGCCGGTCCGCCGCGGTACCAGACGTCACGACGCTCGGGCTCACCAAGCCATTCGCGCGCAAGTGTGGTCTTGCCGTATCCCGCTGGAGCGATCAAGATCCGGATCTGTGCACTGCTGTCGTCGAGCATCGAGGTCAAGCGGGGGCGGCGGATAATCCGTCGTTGTGCTGTTGCGGCTTCGGCTGCCATTGACAGGTTCCAAAGGCTAATCGTCCTGAGACGAGATTTCGATCGGCTCGGGCCCGGATCTGCGCGCTGTGCCTGGGATGCAGAACCGGTGCAGTCAGTCCTCCGAGCCGGAGGTCGGCCCGAGGCTGCGCGAAAGCGGATCGTCGCCGGTGAGCAAGCGGTAAGCGACCGGGATCTGTCGCCGACGGGCGACGCCAAGCTTCTGGCGCAGCACGTCACAGTGTGCTTTCGCCGTTCGTGGAGAGATCCCGAGTCGCTGTCCGACCTCCTCGTTTGAGCACCCGGCCGCAATGAGTTCGATCACCTGTCGCTGTCGTTCGGTGATGCTCGTCGAAACCTTGGTGAGCGCCTCTTGCATTTGCCTGGACGCTAACAGCGGAGGCCGCGATTGCCTATTGCCCGAAAGGCGTATTTGCGGTTCTACGCCCTTCGGAGTATTAGGTCGTTGCCCGAAGCTCGTCTCGTACTCGCCCGGTTCGCCTCGCTGAGCTGGGACTCGTCGACGGCGCCGATCCGGAGCAGGAGCTCGAAAACTCATCGCGCAGGTGGGTGCGCATCATCTCCGGGCCGTCGGTGGCGATCGTGAACGGCACCCCGTGCTCGGAGAAGGCGCGGAAGGTGGCGCGGACGGCCTCCTCGTCGGGGAGCGCCTTCGTCAGCAGGTTCGAGGTCGGGCAGATCTCGAGCACGATCTCGGCCTCGCAGATCTGGGCCATCAGCTTCGTGTCCTGCGCGGCCAGGATCCCGCGCCCGATCCGGTCGGGGCGCAGGGTCGAGACGACCTCGCGGATCTCGGCGATCCCGTACTCGCCGCCCTCCTCGCCGACGTGGATCGTGACCCCGAGCCCAGCCGCCCGCGCCTGCCTGACGAGCGGCAGCAGGTCACGGT
>JBKPFE010000194.1:0-15056 GCA_046728705.1 Actinomycetota bacterium | reverse complement strand
CAGCCGCAGGCGAAGAAGCGGATGAACGCCCGGCGCTCTCCCGTCTCGTAATCGCGGATTGTCCCGCACAGGACGGGGTAGCTCGACTCGAGCGCGTCGAGGACGCTTCGCTGCGTCGGCCGTTCCTGGACATCGAGGAAGACCTCCCCGTCTACGCCGGCCAGGGTGCGGAGGTGCTGCGGGAGCGCGACGCGGATCACGGCAGCGTCTGCGCCTCGACCGAGAGCACCGCGGGAAGATCGCGCACGATCGCCGACCAGGTGTCGCCCGCGTCCGACGACGCGTAGACCTGGCCGCCCGTCGTCCCGAAGTAGACCCCGCAGGGATCGAGGCCGTCCACGGCCATCGCGTCGCGGAGCACGTTCACGTAGCAGTGACGCTGCGGCAGGCCCCGAGTGAGCGGCTCCCACTCGTTCCCGCCGATCCTACTGCGGTAGACGCGGAGCTTCCCGTCGGGCGGGACGTGCTCGGAGTCGCTCTTGATCGGGACGACGTAGACCGTCTCAGGCTCGTGCGCGTGGACGGCGATCGGGAAACCGAAGTCGGAGGGGAGGTTGCCGCTCACCTCGTGCCATGACTCCCCGCGGTCGTCACTCCGCATGACGTCCCAGTGCTTCTGCATGAACAGCACGTCGGGACGCGACGGGTGCATGCTGATCCGGTGGACGCAGTGTCCGACCTCCCGATCCTCGTCCGGCAGCTCCTGCGAGCGGAGACCACGGTTGATCGGGCGCCACGTCTCGCCGCCGTCGTCGGTGCGGAACGCTCCCGCCGCGGAGATCGCCACGACCATCCGCTGCGGCTCGCTCGGGTCGATCAGGATCGTGTGCAAGCACAACCCACCCGCTCCTGGCTGCCATTGCTCGCCCGTCTGATGACCGCGGAGCCCGGAGAGCTCCTGCCAGCTCTTTCCCCCGTCGACGGAGCGGAAGAGCGCGGCATCCTCGACGCCGGCGAAAACCGTGTCAGGGTCGGTTAGCGACGGCTCGAGATGCCAGACGCGCGCGAACTCCCATGGATGCTGCGTGCCGTCGTACCACTGGTGCGTGCCCGGGACCCCGTCGTAGCCGAACTCGTTCCCCACCGCCTCCCACGTCGCCCCGCCGTCGTCCGAGCGCTGAACGATCTGCCCGAACCAGCCCGAGGTTTGCGACGCGTACAGCCGGTCGGGATCGGCCGGTGATGCGTGGACGTGGTAGATCTCCCACCCTGCAAACAGCGGGCCTTCGACGTCCCACTCGCCGCGCGACCGCTTCGCTGTCAGGACGAACGCACCCTTGCGCGTGCCCACGAGGAGCCGCACTCTGCTCATGTCTGCCTCCTTGTCGTCTCGCCGGACATTCTTGCGTCCCCTTCCTACGACGAACACTCGCCCTCGATCTCGACATCCGAGTTAGACCGACGGGCGGCGCAGAACTCACCGGTGAACGCGCATTGACTCTAGACATGAGCGCCTCGATGGCCTTTACTTCAACGGGTCGTCAGTGCCTTCGCACGAAGGAGGAATCATGAGACCCCTTCTTGCCGCCGCGCTGCTCATGTGTCTCGCCGTGGCCGCTCCGTCGGCCGCAGGTGAGCTACGCGCGGCCGAGGAGCCCATCGCGGGCTCCTACATCGTCGTCTTCAAGTCCGACGCCGTCCGAGGCGCCGCCGAGGCTCGCTCGCAACGACCGCTGGTCGCCGATGCGGCCCGGGAGCTGGCTCGCGCGCACGACGGAAGCGTCACCTTCGTCTACCAGCACGCGCTCGAGGGCTTCGCCGTTCGGTTGAACGCCGACCGGGCTGAGGCGCTGGCCCGCAACCCGCGCGTCGCCTACGTCGAGCCCGACCAAGTCGTCCATGCCGTCGCGACCCAGTCCCCTGCTACGTGGGGGATCGATCGGATCGACCAACGCGATCTGCCGCTGAACAACACCTACAACTACAACCAGACGGGACAGGGCGTCCACGTCTACATCATCGATACGGGCGTCCGCGGGACGCACCAGGAGTTCACCGGCAGGATGGGCGCCGGCGCCGATTTTGTCGGCGACGGGAACGGTACGAACGACTGCAACGGCCACGGCACCCATGTCGCCGGTACGACCGGCGGAACGACGTACGGCGTGGCCAAGCAGGTCACGATCCACCCGGTGCGCGTCCTCAACTGCCAGGGCTCGGGGACGACGTCGGGAGTGATCGCAGGCGTCGATTGGGTCACCGCGAACCACGGCTCTCCGCCCGATGTCGCGAACATGAGCCTGGGCGGGGGGGCGAGCACGTCGCTCGACAACGCCGTCAGCAACTCGATCAGTTCCGGCGTCAGCTACGCGATCGCCGCGGGCAATTCGAACGCCAACGCGTGTAACTACTCGCCCGCCCGCGTTGCTGCCGCCAACACTGTGGGCTCGACGACCAGCAGCGACGCCCGTTCCTCGTTCTCCAACTACGGGACGTGCCTGGACATTTTCGCCCCCGGCTCGAGCATCACCTCGGCCTGGCACACGAGCAACACAGCGACGAACACGATCAGCGGGACCTCGATGGCGTCGCCGCACGTGGCCGGCGCGATCGCTCTCTACCTCCAGACGAACCCCACCGCTTCCACGGCGACCGTGACGCAGGCGCTCGTCTCGAACTCGACGCCGAACAAGGTCTCGAACCCAGGCAGCGGGTCGCCCAACCGGCTGCTGTACTCGATCTTCGGCGGCACGCCGCCTCCGCCGCCTCCGCCTCCGCCCCCGGGCGCGGACCTGATTGTCAACGGCGGGTTCGAAGGATCAGCGTCACCGTGGACGCTGTCCGGAAATGCGTACTGGTCGACGGGCGCCTATCCACACTCGGGTACCGGCTACACGGTCCTCGGCGCCTACAACAACGCGAGCGGCACCGAGTACCAGACGGTGAGCATCCCATCGAGCCATCCGGCGAACTACACCTTCTGGCTCAACATTACGTCGAGCGAGTCGGGCTCGACCCCCTACGATCGCCTCTACGCCGAGGTCAGGAGCACATCAGGCGGGCTGCTCGCCACGTTGGCCACGTACACCAACGCCAACGAGACGTCGCCCGGCAACTACTCGCAGAAGTCGTTCAGCCTCGCGAACTGGGGTGGTCAGACCGTGCGGGTCCAGTTCCGCGCAACGACCGACTTCACTCTTCCGACCAGCTTCCGGATCGACGACGTCTCTCTCAAGTAGGCCTGTTAGGAAAGGGCGGGCGGCCTAGCGCTGCCCGCCGTTTCGTTCTCCTGCGCACTCGTCTTGATGCAACTCGGCCTCATGGCTGCAGTCGCCTTCGTCGGCGAGGAGGTTGAGACGGGTAGCTGGAGCGATAAAACGGGAGCTGGACTTGACCACAGAGTCGCATGCTCGCTGCGCTCGCCCAGGCGCCGAGCGCACGGGCGGAAGGGAGATCATTCATGCCACTCGACACGAGCGGGTACAGCGGGTTCAGCATCCGTCTCGGACCGGCAGACGTGGAAACACCCCAGGCTCTTGAGATTCGGGTCGACCCCGCGGCAAACAACGGAGCCGATTTGACGTGCATCTACACCAGCGTCCTGAGGTTTGCCGCCATCGGGGAGTCCGAGAATGCATGGCTGCGGGGTTCGCTCGTCGGTCGCCTTCCGACGCTAGGGAGGCAATGGTCCAGCATTTCCCGCGGGCCGGGCTGGACTGGCTTCCGAGGCGCGACCGCCGTGCTTTCTCTCGCGAGCATCTTCAATGCTGGAGTGGCCAATTTCGCCGGTTGGGCGGTTGATGCGGCAATCGTCGAGCCGATGATTCCCATCGGCACTCCCGAACCCGACGATCACCTTCAGATCCAAGCCCTGCTCGCAGTTCGAGATGTCGATGGGGTCCTTTATCGGCTCTCGTATCAAGTCTCGGTTCTCGGCGCCACGCAGCCTTAGCGACCCGCGGATGCAAGTTCGGTCTCGTGCTCTTTCAGCGCGCCACCGACCGCACGAGACTCCGCTTGCGCCCGAAGTTGCTTTCAGCCGGGGCGTTCGATCGTGGCAGGCATAGCCAGCCACGCATGTCGTCGATGGTCGTACCCCGATTCGGTCGGCGGCGGGAAGGACGGGTCGGCGAATGAGCCGACCGAAACGACGATCAGGTCTGGCTCGTCCGGCTGGTGTAGAAGACCTGCGAGCCGCAGTCAGGGCAGAAGTGAAAAGCGTGCTCTTTTCTGTCTGCCTCGTCGGAGACCCGCACGTAATCGCTGAAGCGACCAACGACGTGCACTTGATCCGGTGTGAACGCCGCCTGCATCCCGAAGGCACTTCCGGTCCGACGTTGGCAGGCAAGGCAGTGACACATCGAAACCACAAACGGATCGCCCGCAACCTCCAGACGAAGTTGCCCACAGTGACATGCGGCCTCTCGGGTAGCCATAGCCGCGAAACGTACCGAACCGTCGGCCGCCCGCTCGTACCGTTGCGTGCGGGCGCTCGAGGGACCTTCCCGAACGCTGGCTCAGGCGACGATGCGCACTCGCCGAGACAGTCGCGCGGAGCCGGTATAGCCGTAGACTCGCGGCCATCGAGCCGTGGCTTGCGCAGCTCCACCGATCGCCGGCCGACCGGTGACCATGTCGTCGTCTGACAACGATATCTCCGAAGGCAAGCGCCAGGAAGAGCAGCTGCAGGCGCTGATCGACTCCTCGCCGCTCGCACTCGTGGAGTTCGGCCTGGATACACGCATACGGCTGTGGAACCCGGCGGCCGAGCGCATCTTCGGCTGGCCGCGTGAGGAGATGCTCGGTCGCGCCGGCTTACCCATGGCGCCGCCTTCGAAGCGCGCGGAGAGCGAGGAGCTGTTCGCGAGGGTGAGTGCAGGCGAGTCGTTGAACGACTACGAAACGGTGCGTCAGCGCAAGGATGGAACCCTCGTCGACGTCTCGATCGCGGCCGCCCCGGTCCGAGACGGGTCCGGCCGCGTCGTCGGCAACATGGTCGCTTACACCGACATCACCGAACGGAAGGCGCAAGAGGCGGAGGTCCATCGTCTGAACGTCGAGCTCCACGCCCGGCTAGAGGAGCTCACCGCATCGCGAGCGCGGATCGTCACTGCTGGTGACGTCGAGCGGCGCCGCCTCGAGCGCAATCTCCATGACGGCGCGCAGCAGCGCCTGGTCACGCTCTCGTTGTCTTTGCGGCTCGCGCTGGAGAAGCTCGATTCCGATCCGGCGGCCGCGCGCGCGGCCCTCGCAGACGCCGGCGACGAGCTTGCCCTTGCGCTCGACGAGCTGCGCGAGCTCGCCCGCGGCCTCCATCCGGCGGTGCTCAGCGATCGCGGCCTGCGAGCCGCCGTCGAGACGCTCGTGGGCCGTGTGCCCGCCCCGGTCGAGATCGCGGACATCCCCGACGAGCGGCTGCCGGAGCGCGTCGAAGCGGCTGCGTACTACCTGATCGCCGAGGCGCTGACCAACGTCACGAAGTACGCCCAGGCATCCACGGTGCGCGTCCGGGTTGCCGCGAGCGATGCGAGTGTCGTCGTCGAAGTGTCGGACGACGGCGTCGGCGGCGCCGACCCGGCCGCCGGATCCGGCCTACGGGGCCTGGCGGATCGGGTCGAGGCGCTGGGCGGCTCGCTCGAAGTCGTGAGCCCCGCCGGCGCCGGGACGTCCCTTCGGGCCGAGATCCCGGGCAAGCAGGGCGAATCGACTGCGGATTCCCGTGGCTCATGACCTCTATAATGACCGTATGGCCAAGAAACTGACCGCAACCGAGGCGAAGGCGAAGATCCTCGCCCTGCTCGACGACGTCGCGGCGGGAGACGAGGTGGAGATCACGAAGCACGGCCGCACCGTGGCGCGCCTCGTCCCAGCCACCGGCCCGCACGCGCTAAAGGGCAGCCTTGTCGGCGTCGCGATGACCGCGAGCGGGGACGAGGACCTCTTCGCGACCGGGGCAGCCTGGGAACTTTCCTGACTGCCGTACTGCTCGACAGCCACGTCGTTCACTGGTGGTCGGCCGAGCCCGACCGGATCAGCCGCGCCGCCACCAAAGCGCTGAGCGAAGCCGACGAACTCACGATTGCGGCGATCTCTTGGTTCGAGCTGGCCTGGCTGGTTGAGCACGAGCGAATCGTCTTGACGATCCCTGTCCGCTCCTGGCTCGACCAGCTCGCCGCCCGGGTTCGGACCCTCCCGCTCACGCCGGCGATCGCGGCCACCGCCGTCTCGCTTCCAACGTCCTTCCCCGGCGATCCCGCCGACCGCCTGATCTACGCGACCGCAGTCGAGCACGGTGTGCGACTCGTCACCAAAGACCGCAGGCTTCGCGCCCACCGCCACCCGCAACCGCTCGCGCTCTGGTAGCAGCCCGTTTCGCTGCGAAACAAGCGCTCGACGGCCGGGAACCGAAGTTCTCGAGCCCTGACAGTAGAGCGTGCTCGCCGGCGCTACCTTCGTCGGCCGCTACGGCGGACGAGCTCGCAGTCGCGCGCGATGTGGTCGGCGCGATCGGCGTAAACGAGGTCGCGTCCATCACCACACGCGATCCTGTCACGTGCCCCTGTGGGGTTCCAAAAAGCCGGTTCACGCCGCGGCCCGGTAGTGCTCGTCGATAAGTCCGCCGAGTTGGTCGCGGCGCTGATCTCGCCGGTGGTTCGTGGACTGGCCGCGTTGGCCGTTTCGGGCGGCAGGAGCGCGAGTCCGCGGTGTGGACGCTCGCGGTTGTAATGGGCGGTGTAGGCGCGGAGCACGTCCTCGAGGTGGCGGCGGCCCAGCTCGATGAAGAAGAGCACCTAGTAGCGACGGAGCGCGATCGTCTCGACGGTGAAGAAGTCACAGGCGAGCATGGTCGCGGCTTGCTGGCGGAGGAAGTCCCTTCAGCCCGGCCCCGAGCGTCTCGGCGCCGGGCGAAGACCGGCTGCGAGCAGTAGCCGCCGCACAGTGCTCGGCGAGACGCGCAGGCCGAGCTTCAGCAACTCGCCCGCGATCCGCGGATAGCCCCAACGCGGATTCTCGCGAGCCAGGCGCAGCACGAGCTCTCGCACCCGATCGTTGACGGGCGGACGGCCTGGACTTCGCGTGGCCTGCGCCCACTTCCGGCGCACGAGTTCGCGATGCCAACGCAGAAACGTCTGCGGCGTCACGATCAACTCGTGTCGGCGCCGCTGGGGAAGCACGCGGGCGAGCGCGACGAGGAAGGCACGATCGGCCGGCCGCAGCGCGGGGCGCTTTTGTTGCCGTCCGAGCACGGCGAGTTGATGCCGCAACACGAGCAGCTCGACGTCCTTGGCGACCTCGCTGCGCCGGCGTCCGAGAAAGCAGCCGCAGCACAGCCGAGAAGGCGAGATAGGCGAAGGAGAGCAGCATCCGCTGATGCTGCCAGAGCCCGCCACCGGCAATGCCGGGACCTCGACCCTAAGTTTTGGAACCCCTCACGACCCTGACCGCGAAGCTTCTCGCTGATCGCGACCGCCTCGTCCTTCGTCTCCCTTGTCATGCGAATTCGACGGGTCCCCCAGTGCGCTCCTCGACACTGTGACCGGCCTCGAATCCGTCGATAGCCACATCGGAGCTACGGGCCCGAAGCACGAACCGTCGCAGCTTCCCGCACGGACTCGGATGCGCCGGAGGCGTTGATGAGGTTCCGAACCTCGCGCACCGCCACCGACAGCCGCGCCAGGTCGGGCGTGCCCGCCGTCCGAATGTCTGCGAGCACCTGCACGCAGCGCTCAACCGGAGCCTGGTTCTGCGAAAGCCAATCGTCGACGCGCTCGCTGGGCGAGCGTCCGTCCGCGCCCGCACGGAGCACCTCGGCGGTCAGCGCCGCCTGCTCAGCGTAGACGTCGTCGCGCAACGCCGCCCGCGCCATCGCATCCCAGCGCGTCTCACGCTCCAGCGCGACGACCTGGTCGCGCAGCCAGCGGAGGTCGAGGCGTGCGCCGAGCGCGAAGTAGACCTCAGCGGCTGAGCCCACTTCGATGCCGGCTGAGTCGGCGACCTCGACGATGTCCAACGCCGGTACGAGCGCGTCGAGTTGTGCGACCTGCTCGGCGAGCGCCGACGGGACGCCCGCCGTCTCCAGCTTGGCGGTCTCCAGGCGAGCGGCCTCGCGCTCGGTCTGGCCGAGCAACGCCGGCAGCGCCGCTGAGATCGCTCTCGCACCCGGTGCGAAATGCGAGATCGTCGCGGCGATGTCGAGCGGTCGGCGCCGGTTGCGGAGTAGCCAGCGCGTCGAGCGCTCGAGCAGGACTCGCGAGCTGAGCAGCATCGCGAGCTGGGTCTCCGCAGCCACGCGCCCGTCGAGCGCCTCGATTTCCCTCCAGAGGGTGCGGAGCGCGAACACCTCGCGAGCAGTCGTGTAGGCGCGCGCCACGCCCGCCGCCCCGGCCCCGGTTTCGTCGCCGAGCCGGAAGGCGAACGACGTGCCGGCGTAGTTGACGAGGTCGTTGACGACGCGGGCGACGATGATCTCGCGGCGGAGCGGATGGCCGTGGAGCTGCGGCCGGAACCGCTCGCGCAGGAGGGTCGGGAAGTACCGCTCCAGCTCGGCCGACAGGTAGGGGTCTTCGGGCAGCTCGGAGGCGAGCAGCTCCTGCGAGAGCGTGATCTTCGTGTAGGAGAGAAGGATCGCGAACTCCGGGGTCGTGAGACCGCGGTCGGCGGCCTTCCGCTCTCCGAGCAGGTCGTCGCTCGGCAGAAACTCGAGCTCCCGGTTGAGCACACCGGCTTGCTCGAGCGCGCGGATGTAGCGCTGGTGCACTTCGAGCATCGAGGCGGCCAGCGCCGCCGACCTCGAGATCGCCTGTGCCTGCTCGTAGTTGTCGCGGAGGACGAAGGCGGCGACCTCGTCCTGCATCTCGGCGAGGTGCTCGTTCCGCTGCTTCTCGGTCAGATCGCCCTGGGCGACGATCGCGTTGAGGAGAATCTTGATGTTCACCTCGTGGTCGGAGCAGTCGACGCCGGCGGAGTTGTCGATCGCATCCATGAAGATCCGGCCGCCACGGAGCGCGTAGGCGATCCGGCCCAGCTGCGTGAAGCCGAGATTCCCACCCTCGCCGACGACTCGGCAGAGAAGCTCCTCCGCGTCGACGCGAAGCGCGTCGTTGGCCTTGTCGCCCACCTCGGCGTGGCGCTCGTCGCGAGCCTTCACATAGGTGCCGATGCCACCGTTCCAGAGCAGGTCGACCGGCGCCCGAAGTAGCGCGCGGATCACCTCGTTCGGAGTGAGCGACTCTGCCTCCACGTCGAGCGTTGCGCGCACCTGCGGCGAAAGGGGGATCGACTTGGCTGTTCGTTCAAACACCCCGCCGCCGGGCGAGAGCAGCCCCGGGTCGTAATCGGCCCAAGACGACCCGGGCAGTCGGAACAGCCGCTCCCGCTCGGCATAGCTCGCATCCGGGTCGGGGTTCGGGTCGAGGAAGACGTGTCTGTGGTCGAAGGCGCCGACCAGCTTGATGTGCCGGGAGAGCAGCATCCCGTTCCCGAAGACGTCACCCGACATGTCGCCGATCCCGACGACGGTGAAGTCTTCGCTCTGGACATCGCGGCCGAGTGCGCGGAAGTGCCGCTTGACGGACTCCCAAGTGCCGCGGGCGGTGATGCCGATCGTTTTGTGGTCGTAGCCCGCAGATCCGCCCGAGGCGAAGGCGTCGCCGAGCCAGAAGCCGTACTCGGTCGAGATCGCATTCGCGATGTCGGAGAACGTGGCCGTGCCCTTGTCCGCAGCGACGACCAGGTACGGATCGTCGTCGTCGTGCCTGACGACATCGGGAGGAGGTACGACCTCTCCGCCGGCGAGCGTGTCGGTCACGTCGAGGAGGCCGCGCATGAACGTGCGGTAGCACTCGACGACTTCCGCGAGCACGGCGTCGCGGTCACCAGCCGGCGGCCGCTTGACGACGAACCCGCCCTTCGCGCCGACGGGGACGATGACCGCGTTCTTGACCGTCTGCGCCTTCATCAGGCCGAGAACCTCGGTGCGGAAGTCCTCCCGCCGGTCCGACCAGCGGATACCGCCGCGCGCCACCTTCCCGCCGCGCAGGTGCACGGCCTCGACGCGAGGCGAGTACACGAACACCTCCACCAGGGGGCGCGGCTGGGGCAGGTCGGGGATGAGCTCCGGATCGAGCTTGAGCGAGAGGTAGGGCTTCGACCGCCCGTCAGCATCGACCTGGAAGTAGTTGGTCCGCAGCACAGCACGGACGACCCGCATGAAGCTGCGCAGGATCCTGTCCTCGTCGAGGTTTTCCACCGCGTCGATCGAGGCCTCGACCTCCCGCTCGAGTGTGCGCGCTTTCGCCCCGGTGTCCTCAAAGCGAACCGGGTCGAGGCGCAGGCCGAAGAGCTCGACGAGGCGGCGTGCGATTCCCGGGTGAGCGGCGAGCGCGTCCTCCATGTAGTCCTGGCTGAACGTGCTCCCGGCCTGGCGCAGGTACTTGGCGATCGCGCGCAGCACGGTGATCTCGCGAGCCGTGAGCTGCGCTGAGAGAACCAGCCTGTTGAAGCCGTCGTCCTCGGCCTCGCCTCGCCAGGTACGGGCGAACGCGTCCTGGAACGTCTCCCGCACCTTGTCAGCCGCGAACTCCGCGCCCTCCTCGTGGCGGAGCCCGAAGTCGTAGATCCAGACGGGATCGCGGTCGCGCGGCCGAGTCTCGAAGGGGCGCTCGTCCGTGACCTTGACGCCCATGTTCTCGAGCAGCGGCAGCACGTCCGAGAGCAGAATCGGCTTGCTGGAGCGAAGCAGCTTGAACGCGAGGTGAGCGGAGGTCGCTGCGAGCGGGAGGTAGAGGCTCATCGCGAGGTCGCCCCCCGCGTCGAGCTTCTCCATCCGGTTGATGTCCAACACGGCTTGACGCGCAGGGAACGCCTCGCGGTACGCGATCGGGAACGCCTCGCGGTAGCGCTCGAAGAGCGGGCCCGCGCGTTCCTCGCCGAGCTGCTCGAAGAGGGCGTCGCGGAGATCGTCCGTCCACGCCCGGGTGGCCGCCGCCACCCGAGCCTCGAGCTCGGCGCGGTCGTATTCGACGACGCGCCCGGGCTCGACGCGGACGACGAAGTGCAGGCTGGCGAGCACCGACTCCGAGACGCGGGTCGCGTAGTCGACGTTCGCTCCGCCGAACGCTTCCGTGAGGATCTCCTGGATCCGACGGCGATTGTCGGTGTTGAACCGATCGCGAGGCAGGTAGACGAGACAGGAGAAGAAGCGGCCGAAGATGTCCCGCCGCACGAAGAGGCGGACCCGCTGCCGCTCGCCCAGGTGCAGGATGCTGAGCGCGACCTCGTAGAGCTCATCCTCCGAGATCTGGAACAGCTCGTCCCGCGGGTGCGTTTCGAGGATGTCGATCAGGGCTTTGTGGTCGTGACTCCCCTCCGGCAGCCCTGAGCGCTCGAGCACACCCTGCACCTTCCGCCGGAGGACGGGGATCTCCCACGGGCTCGCTCTGTAAGCCGTGTGCGTGTAGAGGCCGAGGAATCGACGCTCACCGCTTACCTCGCCCGAGGTGTTGAAGCGCTTCAGGCCGACATAGTCGAGATACGACGGCCGGTGCACCGTCGAGCGGGAGTTGGCCTTGGTCAGGTTGAGCATGTTCTTCTCGCGCGCGAGCTTCCGAACCTCCGGCGGCAGCTCCTGGAAACTGACCGACACAGGCTGCTCGCCCTTCTCGCGCAGGATCCCAAGTCCCGAGCCTGGCACGGCCCGGAGCACGTCCTCGCCGTCCTCGCTCGCTATGTCGTACTCCCGGTAGCCGAGGAAGACGAAATGGCCCTCGTTCATCCACGCGAGCAGCTCGCGTGCCTCGGCCGCCTCGCCGTGGTCCGACAGCGGCGGCTGGGCGAGCTCGGCTCCGATTTCGAGGGTGCGCTGCCGCATCGCCGGCCAGTCCTCGACCGCCGCTCGCACGTCGCCGAGCACCCGCAGGAGGTCGACGCGAAGTTGTTCGAGGACAGCGGGGTCGGCCTGCCGGTCGATCTCGACGTGGATCAGCGACTCAGGGCGGCCGTTCCCAGACTCGACGGCAAGCAGCTCCCCCTCGTCGTCGCGCTGAACATCGAGGATCGGCCGGATGACGAGGTGGATCGCACTTCCGTGGCGGGTGAGCTCCATCGAGACGGAGTCGACGAGGAACGGCATGTCGTCCACGACCGTCTCCACGACCGTGTGCGGGCACTCCCAGCCGTGCTCCTCCACGTTCGGCGAATAGACATGCACCTTGACTTCGCCCGGTGAGCGAACACGAAGCAGGCTCCAGTGGGCAAGCGCCGCGCCACAGAGATCGAGGCCGCTGCGCTCGACGAGGTCCTCCGGCGCGACGTGCTCGTAGTAGCGACGGACGAACCGCTCGAGCTCGTCGGCCTCGTGGCCGTGGATTCGCTCGCGCACGCGCGCGACCGTCGCTTCGAGGGCTGCCGCCTTCGCCTCGTCTGGCCTCGTCGCCACTCTGCGGATCCTCGCCCGTCGCCTCTCAATGCAGTATGAACCGAGCGGCGCTGCGGCGCGACGGGGCCCGGCGTTGCGGGCTGCTTCCCGCCGCTACTCAAGGCCGCCGCGCCGACGTCGAGCGGATTCGCAGACGACTGGAGGGTTTACGCCCTGCCTGAATCTCCGTCAGGCCACGAGCTTCCGGAGCATGGCGCGCAGCTTCGGCGTCTCCTTGAGGGCCGCGCGCAGGCCCTCGAACGAGTCTTCGCCGTCGATCATCATCGGACTCCGCTGGAAGCGGCCGTCGAGGTTGTAGTAGCAGAACCGGATCCCGTACGAGCCTGGGTGGCCCTCGTATTCGAGCAACTGGATCGCCGGCTCGGTGTACCTCCCGATGTAGGACGCCTCCTCGACGATTTGACCGCCGCCCCAATGAAACGCGAACGGGCGCGGGACCTCGCGTCCGCGTTTCGATTCGGGCTTCGCCGTTTTCGTCACGACTCGCCTCCTCCGCTTGACCTGGTCAAGTGCCGACTGTATCGACGCCCAGCCGGGCTGCAAGTCGCGCGGGCAGCGAGTCCCGGTTGCGCGCGGTGACCCGCACGAGCTCGACGGCCGGGCGGCTCTTCAGCGCGTCGGTGAAGGGATGGCGGGCGAGGTGGACCGTGGCCACAAGTGCGACCGGCTGCTCGAGCAGCTGCGAGACGGCTGTGCGAAACGCTTCCGACGCGAGCTCCATCTTTCCGAGCTCGTCGATTAGCACGACGCCAGCGTCGGGCGCAGAAGCCAGCGCGGGAAGGGCGAGCCGTTCGAACGCCGGCAGGTCGACGCCGTAGCGCCCGACTCGGGGCGGGCCGGGAAGGCCGACGTGCGCCAGCACTGCGTGCGCTCCCTCGAGCGTCTCGATTGCGAAGCCGACGCGGCGACCGCGTTCGCGGAGCTCCTCGGTGACGAAGCCCGCGTGCGGAACACCCGCCTCGCGCAGGAGCGCGGCGAGCCGGCGCACGACGGTCGTCTTGCCGACGGCGGGCCGTCCCTCGACGAGGACGAGCAACGGGCGCTCCGGCACAGTCGTGCACCCTACGCGCGAGATGACCGACGCCGAGTGCGTTGCCTTCCTCCAGTGGGCGCTCCCGCGGCTCAGGCTGCGCTGGCAGGGATTTCGCAGGGTTCGCCGGCAGGTTTGCCGGCGAGTCTCGCGGCGAATCGCCGAGCTCGGACTGAACGAGGCCGACGCCTACCGTGCCTACCTCGAGGGCAACCCGCAGGAATGGAACGTGCTCGCCGGGTTCTGCCGGATCACGATCTCCCGCTTCTGGCGCGACCGAGCACTCTTCGAGGCGTTGCGGGACGAGGTACTGCCGGAGCTCGGCGCGTCCGTCTTCGCCTGGAGCGCCGGCTGCGCTTCGGGCGAGGAACCCTACTCGCTCGTGCTCGCGGCCGCCGAGGCGCGCGTCGAGATCCACGTGATTGCGACCGACGTGGATCCAGTGCTGCTCGAGCGGGCCCGGAGAGCCTGCTATCCGGAGAGCAGCCTGCTGGACCTGCCCGCTGACCTACGTGCACGCGCTTTCGAAGACGGCGGTCTGCGGCCTGAGTACCGCAAGCCGGTTGACTTCCTCCGGCACGACGTGCGCGACAGCGCTCTGGACGGCCCGTTCGACCTCGCACTGTGCCGAAATCTCGTCTTCACGTACTTCGCCGACGAGCTGCAGCGGGAGATCGGCCGCGACCTGGTGGGCTCGTTACGGGCGCGCGGCGCGCTCGTGGTCGGCGCGCACGAGGATCTGCCCGAAGGGCTGGACGAGCTCGAGCCGTGGCCGAAAGTTCGCGGCGTGTACCGCTGCCGTCGTGGGCAGCGAGCGAGGGAGACCGATGATGCCGAAGATCGACGACTATGACTTCGGGCGGATCGTTGTCGACGGCTTGGAGCAGACACGCGACGTCATCCTCCTTCCCGGCCGCGTCGTCCTGAACTGGTGGCGACAAGACGACCGCGAAATGGTTCGCAAGCAAGTGTTGCCCAAACCGGCACCATCCCTGACCACACACGTACTACACAGGCCCCTAGGGGTGGGGCTCGGGTGGCTCCTCGAGCTCGCGCTCGTCGAGCTCACGCGCGCCAATGACGACCGCTCGAGAACGTGCGCAGGATTTCGGCGAAATTCTGCGGCCGCGTCGGCTGCGGCTCGCGTCGCGTGCGGACGCCGGCGCTTACCATGCCGCGGTGCGTTGGCCGCTGCTCCTCGCCGGCCGCGGTCGCCGGCACGTTCGGCTGCGCAATGCGTCGGCCTGCGCGTGAACGCAGTTACGAGCTCGCGGTGCGGCCGACGCCACTCGAGCTCACGTGGCGAAGCGTACGCGCGCCGGCGGGCACGAGTAGCTCGTCGCGACCCCTGTCGTCAGGTCCAGCGTTTCGGAGCTCTTCGAGCCACGCAGGTACATGCGCTGCGCTCTCGGCCCACGCGACGATTGCGCTATGCGTCGCGCGCGGCGAGCTGTAGGCGACGGTCAACACCTCGAGGGCTTGGTCGACGGCCCAGGTCGCCCTCTCGACGGTATAGACGCTGTTTTCCCTCGAAACATTCGACTTGCCCGTCGGGTGTGGCTCCGATTCGTGGGCCTCGCCGCGGAAATGGACGAGCTCGCCTCGCAGGTCGAAGAGGACGGAGATGTCGTTCTGCCATTTGGCCGTGCG
>JBKPFE010000221.1:0-17793 GCA_046728705.1 Actinomycetota bacterium | reverse complement strand
GACGACGTCGATCGCTACCTCGGTGACGTCGCTCGCGACGAACTGATCGGTTTCGATGGCGACAACCCCGAGTTCGACCCACACGAGGGCAGAGCGCCACGGGCGCCACCGGGCGACCAAGACTTCTGGGTCGCCGAGGCCGAGGGCTCCGGCGAGCAGGCGCTCACGTGGGATGCCGAGTTCGGTCGCTGGACCGCGGTCGTGATGAATGCCGACGCAGCCCGGGGCATCGATGTCGAGGCGGATGCCGGGGTCAAGCTGGGCTGGGCGATCTGGGCCGGCCTAGGGATGTTCGTGGTTGGTCTGCTGATGACCGCCGGCGCCGTGATCGTGATCCTGCTTATCGGCCGGCGTGCGTGAGGGCGGACGGCTCCATCCGAGGGCGGACGGCTCCATCCAGGTTCTCGCGATGGCTCTCCTCGGAAGTGCGATTGAGATGGATCCGCAATAGGAGGATGCTGCTGTCCACCACCAGGCGGTTGTCCACCACCAGGCCGGTGTCGACGCCGCCGAGGAACGCCGACCCCAGTCGTCGTCCGCTACGGCAACATGTTGGGCATGGCCAAACGTAAGGGAGGCGGCCGCTACCGCCGCTTCCGCGCCCGCATCCTGGCCAGAGACGTCGGGTGTACCGAGCCAGCCTGTCCCAACCGCAGCACCCAGCTGCACCACGATCCCGCCTTGGTCGAGGGCGGCCAGGAGCTCAACCCCAATCACGCTCGCGGAGTTTGCGGCCCCTGCCACCAGCGGCTCAGCGCCGAGCTGCGAGAGCGGCTCGGCCTGCCCTACTCGCCCAGCAGCAAGCCACCAGCCCGGCCGGTTGAGAAGGCGGGTCCGTCCTCAGGGCCGCAGGGGTTAGCGCGTGCCGGGTCGTCTTCACCGACAACTCGCGGCGTTGCGAGGAGGCGGCTTTTTAACAGCGCTCGAGCACTGGTCACCAAGCGGACCGACTGTGAGGGAGACTTCAGCTGTAACAGCCCGGTCGAGGCGGTAGCGTCCTGATCGTGGCCGTTTTCCACCACGACAACTGCATCTGCGGCGCTTGCCAGGCGGCGCAGCGCCGAAGCCGCGTTTAGGCTCGCCGGCGTTTGGCAAGCTCGGCTCGGTGCTCATCGCCGCGACGCCGGGCTGGCGGACTCGTGGGCTGCGTGCTCGGCGTCCATCATGCGTTCGCTTAGTAGATCGCAGGGCGCTTCGAATGCTCGTAGCGCGCGAGCCGTTCGGCCATCTCGGTGATCTGCTGCTGCTGCTGCTCTTCGACGAGGGCGCGAAGATGCTCGATCGTCTGCCGCGTGTTCTGGCGGCGACGCGGGAGCCGTCGCCGTAGTTGCAGCGCCCGCAGGCGGCGACAAGGTTCGACGGCTCCCAGAACAGCTCCGGCGCTTGCGAGGACGGGATCAGGTGATGGACGCTCGTCGCGTAGCCGCGGCAGCGTGGCCCTCGGATTTGGCAGACGTGGCCGTCGCGGGCAAGCACGGCCTTGCGGAGCTTCTGCCAGGCGGCAGTGCCGTAGCGGGGATCTCTCATTGGGCTAGTCGTGCAGGTAGACGACGCATAGCCGGCCGTCGTCGCCGATCACGCCTGCCTGAAAGCCAACCGCTCGGCCGGTCGGGACCGCCTGCCGTAACACGCCGGCGGCGGCACGAGTCTCTCCCGCTGCACGCACTAGCCGGTTGTAGAGTCGCCGCACGGCAAATCACTACTCGGCGATGAGCGACCACGCAACCGCGCACGCCCGGGCTGAAGCGCAGGTCGCGGCCGCACGCGACGATCCGGCGGCGCGCCTTGCATTGATTGCCCGGGTCTTCCACGGGCCGACGGGCCACGCACCGCGACACTTACCGTTCCGACGAGCGGCGTTGTCGTTCATGCGCTGGCAGGCGCGCCGGGGTGTGCTCAACCCGCTCGACGCGTCGCCGCCAGGCAGCGTGTGGTGGCGGGCGGTCAACGAGCGACTGCTGCGGGACGGATGCGAAACGGTCGCGCTGCTGGGTGGGTTGGCCGGCGAGCCGTCGTCGCAGGCCGTACGGCTCTGGCTGGAGTTCAGCGCGAGACCGACGGGCCGCAACTGGTACCGAGCGCATAACACGAGCATCGTGGGCGCCTACTTGGAGCACCGGGGACTCGCCGAAGCCGAGAGCGCACCGGAGCGCTTTTTCATGAACGTTGCGCTGGCTCGCGTACTGTACGCGCACGCACTGAACGCGGCGCCGCGGCTGGCGCTGGGACGGTTGGCTCCGTTCGGCCGCCTAGTCGGCGATCCGCGGCTCGGGATGGCGGGAGTGTTCCTCTCACTCCGGCGCGTGCTCCCGAACCGCTATCCGCTCGCCCTCGACGTCGATCGCTACATCGCGGACGAGCAGCGTCTAGGTCGGATGCTCGACTACGCGGTGATCGTGCCGCGGCTGCAACGCCTTTACGAGTGGTCCGCCGATGAGCTAGCCGAACCGCGCGTGCTCGGGCTCGTTCGCGACGGCAACCCAATCTACGCCTGGCCCTTCGAGGAGCGACACGTGTGGCGCTCGCCGCACATGCCGTTCGCAGGCAGCGTACTTGAACGTGTCACACGCCCGTCGACGCAGACGTGCGCGTTCCACGCATGATCTGCTCCGACGGTCACAGACCTCGTGGCGCGGACTACTGCTTCCCACGCGACTCGGCACTAGGCCAGCGAGGCCGTTCCTCGTCCGAGGCGCTTTCGCTTTCCACCTGGGGGCGCGAGAGGACTATCTCTGCGCCGTTCAGGCTTGCCGTCAGTCCGGCGAGCTCCTGGCGGACGAGCACGACGGCGAGCTGGCGGGCTAGCGGCCGGACCTCCTCAAAGGAGCTCGACGAACGGAGCCTCGGTCTCGGCCACGGATCTGAGTCTACGACGCGGCCGAGCGAGCGGGCCCGCGTTTCTAGTGGCCGATCGCGTGAGCCACGCACGCGACGTTTCGGTCGCAGTTTGCGGAAGCGCCGGTTGATCGCTGGCCCCGGGTCGTGAGATCCTCTTGCGGCCAACCTCCCGAGGTGGCGCGTCTCCTCGCAACCCCAGGGACGGGGGGAACGGAGACGCAAGAAAGTCAGTCTGAAACTCGAGCGGTGGACTGCGGCGCCTTTGTCCGGTCCCCGCTCGAGTTTCGGCGGCTTGCGACTACCTTCACCCAGCGTGCTCATTTCTTGAGGAGACACCGGCGCAACACCCTTCGACCGCGCCGCGCCGAAACGACTCAGAGGGCCGGGTGACGACCCGAACGCCCCGGGCGCTCCTCACGGGCCTAGCATGGCGACCAGACCGTTCGCCTAATTCTCCCAGCTTCCGCGGGGTTTGCCGTGCCAGCCCTTGTCGGCGATGCGCTGGTAGTTCGGCTTGATTCCGAGGTCACCGCAGATCTGATCGGCGAGAACCAGGGCCGACCGAGCGGCCCATTCAGCGCAGCCGTGGCCGAGGCAATGATCGGGCCACCACGGGTTGCCCGATCCCTCCATGAGTCGGTTGTCGACGAACTTGCCCCTGATCCGCTCCTCCATCTTGTGCGGCTCGTCGCAGCCACATGTTCGGGTCGGAAGTGAAGGATCGCGTTACGAAGCTTGCATCACCAGTTGGGCGTCCTGATACGGAGCGCCTCCTCGGTGCAGAGGCTCGCGGGCCGCGAAGATCAGCATGAGCTGCCACTTTTCAAGGGCATTCAGCTTCGAGCCTTCACCGGTACCCCTCCAAGTTGCAGACATGGCCTTAACGGTCTCGACGTGCGTCGAGAAGTAATGGCGGATCAGAACGCGAGGCTCAAACCCACCGACGGTGACCCCTCCGGGCATCGGCGTCTCTGAGGCCATTGGCTACCACGGTATCCGGCGTCGGTGGGTCGGCCATAGAGGGTCTCCCCCACCAAGCCCGGCGAATCTCGCGCTTGAACCGCTCCTGAGATGCTTCCGGTTTCAGCTGTTCGGCCATGGAGGTGGTCGTGGAACGGTTCAGCTTCGCATCCGATGTCGCATTCGTGCCGCATGGAGATCTGCTCGATGGTGTGACCGTCGCGCCGCTTACCCCTTCCATCTTCGAAGGCTCGCCGATCCAGGCAGCGATCTTCCGTGTCGCGCCCGGCGGCCGGCTCGCTCGGCATCCGGCGACGGTTCCGCAGATCCTCGCCGTCCTCGACGGGTCAGGAAAAGTGAGCGGGGCGGACGGTGTCGGTGAGCCGATTGCGGTTGGCGGAGCGGTGTTCTGGTCTCAGGGCGAGGAGCACGAGACGACGTCCGCGGTCGGACTGACCGCGCTCATCATCGAGGGCGAGCATGTGGATCGGTTCCGCGAGCGTCCGAAGGCCGATCCCTGACGCGACCGCTCAAGCGACATTCCCGCACTGTGAGTGTGCGGGTGCCCCGTCTGGGGCTGTTGTCAGGGTGGCGCCGGTGCTCTTTGTTCGTGACCAATTCCCCGAATGACCTCGCCCGCGGGTGTCTTTCTAGTGATGTGTCCGAGCAGAGAGGCCGGTGCCGACCTGGCGCCCGCTTGCTGGCCTGATCAGAAGCCTGTCCGCCCTTTGGGGGCGTGACCCGTCACAGTCTTGCCGCCCGCGGTTTCACCCCCAGACCGGCACCGGAGTTGATCCCCCAACTTGGGCTGGAGGTCAAAACGGATGCTTGCAGATGAGCTGGACTACGTGATCGGCGTCGACCCGCACCGTGACTCGCACGCGCTCGCGGTCGTCGACGTGCGCACGGGCGGTGTGGTGTTCGAGGCGACGGCGGTTGCAGATGGTGAGGGTTACGCGTGCGTGCTTCGTCTTCTCGATCAGCACGCCCCCGGCAGGCGTGTCTTCGCCGTCGAAGGCACCGGTTCGTTCGGCGCCGGTCTCACTCGGTTCCTCATCGATCATCAGGAGCGCGTGCTCGAGGTCGGCAGACTGCGGCGGGAGCGGCCGTCCGGCAAGAGCGACGCGCTCGACGCGATCCGGGCCGCGCGCAGCGTGCTCAGCCAGACGCGGCCAGCACGGCCGCGGGCCGGCGGCGAGCGCGAAGCGTTGCGGGCCCTGGCTGCTGCTCGCGAAGGCGCGGTGACAGCCAGGCGGTCCGGCCTCTGCCAGTTGCGCGGTTTGCTCGTGTCGGCTCCCGAGCCGCTGCGCGCGGAGCTCCGCTCGCTGACCCGGGCACAGCTCCTGCGGCGGCTCGCCGCGGTTCGTCCTGGACGCTGTCAGGACCCGGAGCTGCGCGGGACGTTGCTCGCTCTCCGCGCTCTTGCCCGGCGCGTCACGGCACTGACCGTTGAGGAGCGCGAGCTCGCACGCGAGATCGAGACGCTCACGCGGAAGCTGGCACCGCAGTTGCTCGACCAGCCCGGCGTCGGTCCGCTCGCGGCCGCGCAGGTCCTGATCTCCTGGTCGCACCGCGGCCGGATCAGAAGCGAAGCCGCGTTCGCGCGCCTCGCCGGCTGCGCCCCGATCCCCGCATCCTCCGGACAAACCGTCCGCTACCGACTCGACCGCAGCGGCGATCGTCGGCTCAACCGAGCGTTGCACATGATCCTCGTCACCCGCAGCCGAGCCCATGCCCCGACGATCGCCTACATCAACCGTCGCGTCCAAGAAGGCAAGAGCCGCCGCGAGGCAACCCGCTGCCTCAAGCGCTACCTCGCCCGCAACCTCTACCGACTCCTCGAGAACGCGCCAACGCCGACTTGACTTACATAGAAGCATCACTCGCCCATCGTGGCGTGCCCCATTCATGCCCAAAACGTCCGAGAACAGGCTCGTAGCGCCAAGCCGACCGGTCATTTCAGATCCGCCGCAACGCCTGCATCCATCGAGGTTTGCGCGCCTTCGCGGGTATCGCCGCAGATCCTCCGGCGCGGCCTTTTAATCCGCGGGTCGGAGGTTCGAATCCTCCCGGGCGCGTGAAAGAAACTCCCTCCAAACGGCCACCTTTTCACCGACGGTGACTACGGCAGGGCTTGAAACTCGGCCTGGCTCAGCTCGATTTCCAGCGCCGCGAGGTTCTCTTTCACGTGCTCGAGCGAGAGGGTGCCTGGGATCGGCAGCATTGTCGGGGAGCGCTTCAGCAGCCATGCGAGAGCGACCTGCGCCGGAGTGGCGCTATGTCGCTCTGCGACCTGAGCAAGCGCCGGGCCGCCGGCGCCGTGAAGCGGAAAGTAGGGAACGAACACGGGGCCTTCGCTGGCGCAGTAGTCGACGACGTCCTCGTACGTGCGCTCGGAGAGGTTGTAGCGGTTTTGGACGGCGGCGATCGGTACGACCTGACGGGCCCGTTCGATCTGGTCGATGCCGACGTTGGAGACGCCGACGTGCCGGATCTTCCCGCTGTCGCGGGATTCCTTGATGGCGCCGACGCTCTCCTCGAGCGGCGTCTGCGGGTCGACACGGTGCAGGTAGTACAGCGCGATGCTGTCCGTCTGCAGCCGGCGGAGGCTCTTGTCGATCTCGGCCCGGAGCACCTCCGGGCGGGCGCCGGTCCACCCGCCTTTCGTCGCGACGATGCAATCCTCGGGGATCGGGGAGAGAGCTGCGCCGATGGTCTCTTCGCTTTCTCCTCCGACGTACGTGTGGGCGGTGTCGATGACGCTCACACCGGCGGCGACCGCCTCCTTGACGAACGCGATGTGCTCGGGCGTCTTCGTGAGCCGGTTCGTCCCGAGCCCGATCCGCACCACGTCGATGTCACCCAGCCTCAGCTTCTGCTTCGCGTTCACGGGCCGACCACGGCGAACACAACGGCCAACCGATGAGGGCCGGGAACAAGCAGATCGTGTATATACCCCAGACCGTCAAGGGCGCCGGCGATCGCTGCACCCGCAATCCGCCGCCCGATCGAGGGATAACGCTCTAGGGCGGTACGAACAGCCCCGCGAGACCCAGCCCGAAGACAGCGAGCGCGAGGATCGAATCCGGGCCGAGACGCACCCGGCACCGCAGCGACCGCGCGACGACCACGAAGGCGAAGACGGCGGTGAGCGCGACGCCGAGCGACGCGAGCCAGCTGTTCAGCACGCCTGTGCTCGAGAGCACCGGAGCGCCGGCAATCAGATCGGCGAGCAGGAAGAAACAGACCTGGAAGGCGTTGTCGCCGAAGATGTCGCCGAGCGCAAGGGCGTTGTCACCGAGCCGAACGGCTGCGATGCCGGAGCTAATCTCAGGCAAAGCCGTCGCCGTCGCGAGAACGGTCGCACCAGAAGATGACGCTGTTGACGCCTGCGCGGTCGGCCGACCTACGGCCGCTCGTGTCCTGTGCGACCGAGAGTGAGCCTACGACGCTCGACTGCCGGCCGAGCCGCGAGTCTCCGAGCAAGTGCGAGCGCCGTCAGGGCGACCACGCCCCCGACGATCACGTCGATCACGTAATGGTTCGCCGTGACGAGCACGGCGAGGGCCATTGCGGTAGGCATGAGAACGGCGAAGGCGTACCCGATCCAGCGCCGGCTCGCAGTGGCAACCATGAGGCCGACGAGCAGGCTCCACCCGAAATGGAGGCTGGGCAGGGAGGCGTACTCGTTCGTGACGTCGGAGAGCGGGACCGGGCGGTAGTCGGGGGTGTACAACCGAATCGTGTCGACCAGGTGTGGATCGACAAGACGGGGCGGCGCGACCGGGAGGAAGGCGAAGAACGCGAAGCCGATCAGGCCCGAGATGAAGACCGCGTTCCTGAGCACGCCGTAGTGCTCGCGGTGGCGCGCGTACAGGTAGACGGCGGCGCCGGCCAGCACCGGCCAGAAGCCAAAGATATAGACGTCGTTCGCGAGCTTCAAGAGCACCGGATGTCCGAGCAGAGGCCCCTGGAGCGCCTGCTCCCAAGCGAGATGCAGCGCCCCCTCCAGCCGGAGGATCCGCCGGCCGTTCGCCACCGCCAATTCGACTCGGCCCTCTGTGATCGCCCGAACGGCGACGTAGACGACCGCGGCGAGCCCGATCAGACCGAGCTCGCGCAGCGCCGCGCGCGCCTCGCTACTCGCCCGGCCAGCCCCTCGAGCTGAATCAGTGATCACCAGGCGACGAAACCACGGAGCAAGCCGACGCGGCATCCTCCGACCGCGTGAGCAATGGAAGGAGGAGCGGATCCTCCACACGGGGTAGGTCAAGCTCCCGCTGCCGAATCGGAGTATCGACCTCGACTTCTCGCCACCCTTCCTTCCGGCTCGTCCTCGAACGCGACCCCGCGGGGGACGTACAGCTCTACGTCGCGAACGACCGTGCGGTCACCGAAGCGCTTCGACAGGCCCGAGGTCTCGACCGCGTACGAGGATGAGCGTTCAGCGGCCATCAGCGCGCGCTCCCCGGAGCCGGCCTGGCACGGACGAGCAGCACCTTCCCGATGCGCTCGGGGAACCACCAGTTCCAGGAGCCGGCGAGGCGCATGATCGCGGGAACGAGCAGCGCGCGAATCAACGTTGCATCCAGGATGATCCCGGCTGCGAGCCCGATCCCGAACTGCTTGATGTCGACGCCCGGGCTCGTCGAGAGCACGAAGAAGGCGAACATGAGGACGAGGGCGGCGCTCGTGACGAGCTTGCCGGTTCGCGCGAGCCCGAGCGCGACCGCCTGCTCGGTATTGCCGGTTTGGTCATAGGCCTCGCGCATGCGCGTGAGCATGAACACCTCGTAGTCCATCGAGAGGCCGTAGAGGAAGGCAAAGATCATCACCGGGATCCAGGAGATGACCACGCCGGTGGGATGCACACCCCAGATCGCCTCGGAGCCGTGTCCCTGCTGGAAGACGAACACGATGATCCCGAAGGCGGCGCCGAGCGAAGCGAGGTTGAGCACGACCGCCTTGAGCGGCAGGAAGACGGATCGGAACGCTCGCATCAAGAGGACGAACGTGAGCAGGACGACGAAGGCCAGGACGAGCGGGAAGTTGCTGTAGACGGCGCGGATGAAGTCGCGGCCCTCCGGCTCGACGCCGCCGAGGGTCAGCGACGTGGTCCCCCCGAGCTCATGCCCGAGAGATGGAAGAACGTCGTTCTCGAGTCTTGAGATCGTGGCCTCGGCGGGCTGCGACGACGCGTCCGTCGAGGGAAGCGCCTCGACCAGGGCGACGCCGTCCCGGCGCCACGTAGGTGGAGCGCTCGCGCCGGCAATCCCCGGCGTCTGGTCGAGCCGCGCGACAACGCGTTGCAGGTCGGTGGTCGTCGGCCCGTTCTCGGCGACGACGATGAACGGCTCGAGCACGCCGGGAGAGATTCCCGCCGCAGTGAGCTCGCGAAAACCGATGACGCCATCGTCGGCGGGGTTGCCGACGAGGCCCTTGGCCTGTGGATCGGCCGGATTCAACTGGACGCCGGGCACGAGCAGCAAAGCGATGACGGCCACGCCGGCTCCGGCGAGCAGCACCGGGCGCCGCATCACGAGGCGCGCCCAGCGTCCCCAGGGCCCCGCTTCCCCGTCCGTCGCGTTAACGAACCTGCGTGGCAACACGCGCAGCCGGTTGACGCGATGGCCGAGCATGAACAGGAGTGCGGGCAGCAGCGTGATCGCGGCGATCACGGACACTGCCGGAATCAGCATCCCACCGATTCCGATCGACCGGATTACCGGGATCGGAATGATCACCATCGAGAGCAGGCCGATCGCCACCGTCGAGCCCGAGACGAGTACTGATCGGCCTGCATGGCGCATCGTCTGGACGACGGCGGTGTGGACGTCCTTTCCGTGGCCGAGCTCTTCCCGAAAACGGAAGATCATCAGCAGCGAGTAGTCGATCGCCACGCCCAGCCCCACCAGGGCGACGAGGAACTGAACGATCAGCGAGACGGAGGTCACGTACGTGAGCGCCCAGATGACTGAGAACGTCGTCAGGATCGATGCGGCGGCGACGGCGAGCGGCATCGCGACGGCCGGCAGCGTCCCGAAGACGAAGAGCAGGATGACGAGGGCGCCGGCGCCGCCGATCAGCGTCTCCGTGAGAATGCCGGGCCCGTTCGACGCGCCTGAACCCTCCGAGTCGTACAACGCGTCAACACCTGTGACGTGCGCAGTCACTCCCGGCGGCACTGCGGCCTTCATCGCGCTGCGCACCAGGCCCAGCTCGTCCTCCGCTGCAAAACCCTCCTGGCCGGGCGGATAGAACTCGGCAAAGGTGGTGTGACGGTCGCGGGAGACGTATGCGCCGTCTCCCGTCGACCAGAACGAGCTGACACGGATCGTGGGGTGCTGCCGTTCGAACCGCGCGAGAGCGGCCTTCAACTCGACCGCCTTCGTCACATCGCCTGACGAGTGGAAGACGGCGACGTCAGGAGCCTGGGCGCCGTTGCCGAAGGTCTTCAAGACGCGCTGGTTCGCCTCGTACGAGGAGTAGCCCGGGATCGAAAACTGCTCGAGCCAACGATTCGAAAGCCGACTCGTCGAGAAGACGCCGAAGGCGATGAGGAAGATCCAGGCGCCGACGACCAGCCGGCGGTGGGCGATCACGAATTGGGCTAGGCGCTCGAGCATCAGATCTCCTTCAGTGCACCGCGCTCTGGGCTTTTCGGTTGCGCATCCGCGGGAGTCGCGGCAGGGCGAGCCACAAGGTCAGCGCGGCTATGACAACCGCGAGCCAGACGGCCGCCCAGACGACTGTGGCCACGAGTGCGGCGGCGAAGGTAGTGAGGCCGACAAGGCCGCCGGAACTCTCGAATAGCCACTGAATCATGGCCGAGACTCCATGCCGCCCACACTCCGCCCGCGGCCCACGCGCCGCCATCCTCCAGCCGGACGATCCCCGGGACGACCCGCCCCTCGTTCTCTGTCCGACGCAACCGGGCGCGGGGGTCGTGCGGCCGGTGGATGCCTGCGGTCGCTGGCACGGCCGACGATGCCTGGGAACTCTTTCGCTACGAAGCAGGAGCCGAAATGAAGCTGACACTCGCAATCGTTCTCGCGGCCGTGGTGGCCGGCGGGATTGCCGGAGCCATCGTGGGGCTGGCGATCGATGACAATTCCAGCGCGTCAACGCCAGCCACTGTGGAGACGGCGACTCCGATCTCAACGAGCCGCACGGGCCTCACGCCGGAACAGATCTATCGGCGCGGCGCGCAAGGCGTCGTCGTGATCACGGATACGCAGACCGAACAGGTGCCGGCGACGGGCTTCAGCCCGCCGAGGACACAGAAAGCGGAGGCGCTCGGCTCCGGCTTCGTCATCGACGGGCAGGGCGACATCGTCACGAACGACCACGTCGTCCAAGGGTCGACCGGCATCCGCGTCGGCTTCTCCAGCGGCGCCTCCTACCCGGCCACGATCGTCGGTACCGATCCGTCGACGGACGTCGCCGTAGTGCGCGTGAAGGCACGGGCGTCGGCTCTCCATCCGCTTGCGTTTGCAAACTCGAGCACGGCCGAGGTCGGCGATCCCGTCTACGCGATCGGGAACCCGTTCGGCCTCGACCGGACGATGACGGCCGGCATCGTGAGCGCGACCGGCCGCGACATCCAGGCCCCGAACGGCCTCACGATTCCGAACGCGATCCAGACCGACGCAGCGATCAACCACGGGAACTCCGGAGGACCGCTGCTCGACCGCTTCGGCCGCGTGGTCGGCATGAACTCCCAGATCCAGGGCGGCACGGTCAACGCGAACGTCGGGGTCGGCTTCGCGATCTCGAGCGACGCGGCCCGTGCGGTCGCAGACGAGCTGATCGCAACCGGCCACGCTGTGCATCCTTTTCTCGGGGTCGGGGTGGAGACGATCGAGCCGAGCGTGGCTAAGGTCGTCGGCGGGCTGCCCTCGCACGGCGTCATCGTCGCGAGCGTGGTGAAGGGGAGCCCGGCTGAGAACGCCGGGCTCAGGGCGCCGACCCGACGAGTGACCGTCAACGGCGTGACGATGCTTCTCGGCGGGGACGCGATCGTCGGCATCGACGGGAAGGCGATCAGCACGGCGCAGCAGCTCTCCAGCGCCGTCGCGCTCCGGAAGCCCGGCGATCGACTCACGCTCGACGTCGTCCGCGCAGGGAAGAGCCGGACGGTGGCCGTCACGCTGGGCAACGTTCCGGCGCAGCCGTAGGAGCGTACGATGGCCGTTGCCCACATGCCTGCGCAGGGAAAGAAACGCGTCACCGTCCTGATCGCCGACGACCACCCTCTCTATCGCGAGGGCGTTGTCCGCGCCCTCTCGGCGAGCGGGCAGGTCGACGTCGTCGCCGAGGCTGAGGACGGGCGCTCCGCTTTGGAGAAGATCCAGGAGCATCAGCCCGACGTCGCTTTGCTCGACTACAAGCTCCCCGAGCTCGACGGAGTCGCGGTCACGAACGCCGTTGTCCGCGACCAGCTGCCGACGCGCGTCTTGCTCGTGTCGGCGTTCACCGACACCGGAGTCGTGTATCAGGCGCTGGAGACCGGCGCCGCAGGCTTCGTGTCGAAGGAGGCGCGGCGGGAGCAGATCGTCGACGCGGTCCTCGCCTGCGCCCGCGGCGAGAACGTCGTCCCACCCGACATCGCCGCAGGGCTCGTCTCCGAGATCCGACTTCGGAAGCAGGACGACAGGCCGGCGCTGACCCAGCGCGAGCAGGAGATTCTGCGCCTGATCGCAGCGGGGAAGAGCCTGCCCGAGATCGCGAAGGAGCTGTACCTGGGACTCACAACGGTGAAGACCCACGTGCAGCACCTGTACGAAAAGCTCGGCGTCTCGGATCGGGCCGCGGCCGTCGCGAGCGCGATGCGGCGGGGCCTGATCGAGTAGTCCATGAAGGAAGCGGCCGCCGAGGCGGAGCGAATCGTTGCGTGGCTCCGCCTGCCGGCGATCGGGTTACTCGCCCTCGGCCAGAGCCTCACCCACCCCGATCCCGAGCGAACCGGTTTTCTCATCGCGCTGACGCTGTTTTCCGCCTGGAGCGCCGGGGTGCTCGCCTGGGTTCACCTTCGGCCGATCGGGGCGCGGTTTGCCCTCGCCGCGACTGGCGTCGACATCGCAGCGATCACCGTCCTTGCCTTGCTCTCGGGAGGGGCGTTCTCACAAGCCCGACTTGCGTTCTTCCTCGTGCCGGTTGCCGTCGCCTTCCGCTTCCGGCCTTCGCTCACTGCCGCGGCGGCCATGCTGACGACGGCCGCCTACGTGATCCAGGCGGTCGTACACCCGGCCGCCAACCGGCCCGAGGCCGCGCGCTTCATCGCCACCCAGGCCGGCTTCCTCGCCTGGGTTGGTCTAGCCTGCGCTCTTCTCTCGCTGCTGCTTGCACGGCGGACCGAGTTGGTAAGCCGCCTCGCGGAGGAACGCTCGCGCCTGCTCGCGGACGCGCTCGACGCCGAGCAGCGGGAGCGCAAGCTGCTCGCCGAGGCGCTTCACGATCACGCGCTCCAGAACCTGCTCTCGGCGCGGCACGAGCTCGAGGAAGCCGGAGAGACGTCAGCGCACCCGGCGCTCGGTAGGGCCTACGAGGCGTTGGCCGACACGGTCGGGCAGCTTCGCGAGGCCGTCTTCGAGCTGCACCCGTACGTGCTCGAGGAGGCGGGACTCAAGGCGGCGCTGCGCTCCATCGCCCAGCAGGCAGCGGCCCGTGGCGGCCTCGAGCTTCGCCTCGACCTCCGCTACGACGACGGGCACGCGGACGAGCCGCTGCTGTTCTCCGCCGCGCGCGAGCTCTTGAGCAATGTCGTCCGTTATGCGGACGCGACGCTAGTGACCGTGCGTCTCGTCGAGACCGGCGGCGAGATCCAGCTCGTCATCGAGGACGACGGCCGCGGCTTTCCACCGGAGCGGCTGGCGGAGCGGCTGGCGGACGGGCACGTCGGTCTCGCCTCGCAACGCGTTCGCGTCGAGGCGGCGGGCGGGCGGATGGGTGTCCGCTCGGCGCCGGGCGAAGGCACTCGCGTCGAGATCCGGTTGCCCGTGTAGTAACGGCGTCATCCGTTCGGCTGACGGGGTTCGGGCCGCGAGATCATGCCGACAGTCGATTTCGCCGAACGATCACGAGGTGGAGGATCCAGGCGTGGCTAACCCGCTCAACCACGCGAGGGTGCAGCGGCCGCTCGCGGTGCTCTTCCTCGGGCTCGTGCTCGCCGGTGTCGTGGCCGGCGCCGTTCGCGCGATTCTTCACGACACGGCCGCCCAGCCGGCCACCGGTCTGGTCGTGTGGCCGGCGAACGGTGAAGGGCTCCGCACCCGCCTGGCTGCAGTTGGGCTTCCGGCGCTGAGCCGCGAAGGAACGGCGTTTCACATTCACGCGCACCTCGACGTCTTCGTCGCGGGCAGGCCCGTGATCGTGCCCGCCGGGATCGGGATCGACCCCGCGGGCCGGTTCATCTCGCCGATCCATACCCACGACGCGACCGGGGTCATCCACGTCGAGTCTCCGGTCGTGAGGAAGTTCACGCTAGGGCAGTTCTTCGGCGTCTGGGGCGTCCGCCTCGGAGGCGGCTGCCTCGGCGAGTACTGCTCCGGCAGCGGCAGCAGCCTGCGCGTCTACGCCGACGGCAAGCCCGTCGGCGATCCGAGCGGGCTCGTGCTCGCCGCGCACCAGGAGATCGTCGTCGCGTTCGGGACACTTGCGCAGCTTCCACGGCCGGTGCCTGCGAGCTATTCGTTTCAGCGCGGCCTGTAATCGCCCGTGAGGGCTCCGGTCGGGGTTCCCCGTCGTGCATGTCGGTGGACGAGGAACGCTCCGAGCCCTACTGCCGCGACCAGCACCAGGAGGACAATCCCAGCGACGCCGATGACAGCCGCCGCGGCCTGGCCGAGGAAGTACGCGGCGAGACCGATCGAGGTCGCCCACGCGATACCGCCCAGACCGTTCCACAGCAGGAACCGGGGCCAGGGCATCCGACCCGCGCCGGCCAACCAGGCGGCGGTGAACCGGAGCCACGGCAGCCAGCGACCCAGGAAAACGGCCTTCCCCCCGTGCCGCTCGAAGAAAGCCTCCCCCCGCGCGAGCACCCGTTGCCGGCGGCGCTCCGCCCACCCGGGCCTCGTGAGCAGCCAGCGGCCTCCTCGCCGGCCGATCAGGTAGCCGACGTTGTCGCCGACGATGGCCGCGGCCGCGGCCGCGGCGATCACGAGCGGAATCGAAAGGTGCCCTTGGGAGGCGAGGACGGCCGCCGCGATGAGGCTTGTCTCGCCGGGCACCGGGAAGCCGGCCGACTCGGCGCCCACGAACGCCGCGAGGACCGCGTAGCCAACCGCGGCCGAGATGTGGAGCGGAATCATCGGACTCGATGATCCGGCCACGCCCCCGCTGCAGGGATCGGGCGATCGGATGTCCGGTGGAGGGCAGTCACATCCTCCGATCGGCCGCGGCCCGGACGTGGAGATCGACCGGCGGCGCGATACTCGGTGGCACGGCCGCCAAGGACCTCTGGCTCGCGTTGATCGGTTGGTTCCTATTCGGCGCCGCCCCGACGGCGGAAGCCCGCCTCGCCCGCCCTCCTCAGCCGCTTTCCAGACGTCGACCGGGGCCGCCCGCGGTACCGCGACGCAGCCTGACCGGTCGTCGGCATGCTGTAGCGACCCGATGAGCCGCAACCCACACGTCTGTCCCCGGTGCGGTGCGCGCGTCAGCGCCTTCGCCGCCGGCTGCGCGGTCTGTGGCACTCCGCTCGACCCGCGCCGAGCACAGCCACCGCGCACGCTCGCCGAACGGCTTGCCCGACTCTTCGGTCGCCGCAGCCGACCAGGCTTCTCCGCCGAGGGACGCTGAGCTCGGCGGCTACGCCGCGAGAGCTTTCTCGACTCGCCTGAGCGCCGCGTCGACGAGCTGACGGACGCGCTCGCGGGTGAGGTGAAGCTCGTGGCCGATCGCTTCGAGTGTCCAGGGATCGCCCTCGAACCCGAAGCGGAGCTCGAGGATCCGCCGCTCGCGCTCCGGCAGTGCATCCAGTGCCCGCCGCACGCCCTGCTTGCGGAGCGACTCCTCGGCCTCGTCGAAGGGGTCGGCGGCTTCGCGGTCGGCGAACAGGTCGCCGAGCTCGCTCTCGTCGTCCCCGCCGACCGTCACGTTGAGCGAAACGGCCGCATGAGCCGCCCCAAGTGCCTCCTGGACGTGCTGTATCGGAAGGCCGGTCGCCTCCGCCAGCTCGTCCTTCGTCGCCTCCCGCCCGAGCTTGACTTCCAGCCGGCCCGCGGCGCGGGACAGCCTCTGCCGGCGTTCGACGACGTGGACCGGCACACGGATCGTGCTCGACTGGTTGGCTACGGCGCGCTGCACCGACTGGCGGATCCACCAGGTCGCGTAAGTCGAGAACTTGAAGCCTCGCCGCCAATCGAACTTCTCGACGGCGCGGTTGAGCCCCAGGCTGCCTTCTTGGATCAGGTCGAGGAAGGGCACTCCGAGTCCGCGGTAGCCCTTGGCGATCGCGACGACGAGGCGCAGGTTCGACTCGACCATTTGCCGCTTGGCCGTCAGGTCGCCGCGCTCGATCCGCTTTGCGAGCGAAACCTCCTGCGCCGCCGTCAGCAACCGGTGACGGCCCGCCGCCGTGAGGAACAGCTGGAGTGAGTCGATTTCGCTCACTGCTCCCCAGCCTGTCGGCCTATATGACATGACGCGATCGTCCGTTCGGACGATCTACCGGTTCGTCCCGGTTCCTCCGCGAAGCCGACCGATCGACCGATTTCGCCCGGAGGGCTCGCCGACCACGCTGTAGTCCATGCCCATCGGCGAGGAGGCTGTCATCGCAGTTCGCGGGCTGCGCAAGCGCTACGGCGAGGTGGAGGCGGTCGCGGGCATCGATCTGACGATCGCGGCGGGCGAGGTATTCGCGCTGCTCGGCCCGAACGGGGCCGGCAAGACGACGACGGTGGAGGTCCTCGAAGGCTATCGCCGGCGCACCGAAGGCGACGTCAGCGTCCTCGGCGTCGATCCGGAGGCTGGCGGCCGGTCACTTCGCGAGCGCATCGGCATCGTTTCACAGGAAGGCGGAGCGGACCGCGAGTTCACCGTCCGCGAGACGATTCAGCTCTACAGCGCCGCCTACCCGGCACCGCTCGCCGTCGACGACGTGACGGAGCTCGTCGGACTCGAGGACAAGCGCGACGCAAGGATTCGAACGCTCTCCGGAGGCCAGCGCCGCAGACTCGACTTCGCCCTCGGGATCGCCGGCAACCCCGAGCTCCTCTTCCTGGACGAGCCGACAACCGGCTTCGATCCTTCCGCGCGCCGTCGCTCGTGGGAGCTCGTCGCGAACCTGCGCTCGCTCGGCACGACGATCCTGCTCACGACGCACTACATGGACGAGGCGCAGAACCTCGCCGATCGTGTCGCGGTTTTGGCGAGTGGGCGGATCGTCGCCGAGGACGCGCCCGACATGCTCGCGGGCCGCGAGAATGGGATAGCCGTCGTCCGCTTCCGGCTGCCGGAAGGAGCCGACGTTCAGGAACTTCCACTCCCCGGCGACGTCGAGCTCGAGACTGCAAACGGGCACATCAGCTTCCGCACAGAGACTCCCACCCGCGCACTAACTCCGCTCCTCGACTGGGCGAGTGTGCGCGGCGAGGAGCTCGAGGGCCTGAGTGTGACCCGCCCGTCCCTCGAAGACGTCTACCTCGAGCTGACGGAGGAGAGTCGGCCGTGAGCCGCCGCTCCGACCCCGCTCTCGGATGGTTGTGGCTCAAGGGCCGGCTGCGGATCATGCTGCGCAACCCACGTGGAACGTTCTTCACGCTCGTCTTCCCGCTGATTCTGCTCGTCATGTTCAACGCGCTCAACAACTCGAACGTCAGCGTCACCGGCGGCGAGGTTGCGTTCTCGCAGTTCTTCACGCCGTCGATCGCGGTCTTCTCCATGACGACGGCGACCTACACCGGCGTGATCTTCGGACTCGCAACTGCGCGCGAGCAGGGGATCCTGAAGCGCGTCCGCGGCACGCCGCTGCCGATGTCCGTGTTCATCAGC
>JBKPFE010000331.1:0-4797 GCA_046728705.1 Actinomycetota bacterium | reverse complement strand
GCTGTTCGGCGAGCGGCTGTGAGGAGAGGCCGGCGACGCTCGCCTTGAATGCCGCGAGCTCGGCGGCGTGGTCGCGAAAGCCGCAGGACTGTGGGGTGCAGCCGCGCGCTCCCGGCAACTCGTCCCATCCGGGCGGGATGGGCCTGTCGGGTCGGCCGGTCCGCGGATAGACGTAGAGGACGAGCCGCTCGGCGGCCAGATCGGCGAGGGAAACGTCTCCCGCCGACGAGGGGAGCACAACCTCCGGGATTGGCATCCGGGGTAGATGGTCGGTGGCGCCGTCGTCGACCGGCGCGGGTAGCCCGTCCGGCAGAACGTAGGGATTGTGGGTCGTTTCGCTACTGCCACTGTCCGGCGACGACGTACTCACAGGCACGAACGTAGGAGTCGCCTCGGCGCCAATCAAGCGCGCATTGGCTGCGAGGCGCTCTCGCTAGACGACGACGTGGAGCCGGCTCGATTGCGTGCGGGCCAACGCGCGGCGGTAGGTCCTCCACGCGGCTGCCAGCCGTCGGATTCCCTTCTCGAGCACCGCCTCCTCGTGATCGAAAGACAGCCGCACGAACTCATCGAATCGTCCCGTGATGGACATCAGCGAGCCCGGAGCGATGGACACGCCGCGACGATGCGCGCTCTGCGTTAGCTCGGTCGCGCTCCCTTCCGGCAGGCGCACCCAAAGCGAGAGACCACCCTGTGGGCGCCGCCACGTCCACTCGGGCATGTGTCGGCGGAGGAGCTCTTCGAGGAGCGTCGTTCGGGCCTCGAGCTCACGGCGGCGAAGCGCCAGGACGTGCTCGGAACGAGCGAGAAGATTCACTGCCATCGCCTGGCTGGGAAGGGAGGTGCCAAGATCGGCTACTGCCTTCAGTCGTCCGAGTTGGACGATGGTCGAGCGGGGCGCCCGCACCCAGCCAACCCGCAGTCCGGCCCAGTAGACCTTGCTGAGGGACCCGACGGAGACGATGGACGCGTTGCGGGAGTAGGCCGCGAGCGACGGTGGCGGCGGTGTACCAAGCACCAGCTCCGAAAGCGTGTTGTCCTCGACGATCGGAAGCTCGGCCGCCCGCGCGAACCGGACCAGCTCGCGTCTGGCCTGATCGGGCATCACCGAGCCGGTCGGGTTATGGAACGTGGGCATGAGATATGCGGCACGGACGCGATGCTCCGCGACGGTCCGCTCGAGCAGGCTCACGTCGGCGCCGGACTCGTAGACCGGAATGGGAAGGATCCGCGCTCCCGCCGTTTGGAACGCGTCCACCGCGCCGGGGAAGGTCGGATCCTCCATGACCACGACGCTGCCGTGGCCCGCATAGCTTCGGGCGCACAGGCTGATCCCCTGTTGCGCGCCGCCGGTCACCAGCACCTCCTCCGCGCTCGTCGGGGCACCTTGCGCCGTCAGGTGAGCAGCGACCGCCTCGCGGAGCGGGGGGTACCCGAGCGGAAAGTAGCCGTGTGAGAGGCTCAGTTCGCCGATGTCGACGTCGGCGGCCGCTTGCGCCAGCGCCTTCCGGATTGCCGGGCTCGGCGGTGCTGAGCTGCCGAGCAGGTCGATCGTGCCGGGCGACGGCTCGCCGAGACGGCGGAAGAGGAGGTTCCGCTGCAGCGAGGTAGCGAGCTCCGCCGCCCGCACGTCGACACCGACCGTGTCGCCATGCGTGACGTGGGTACCTCGGCCCTGGCGGCGATCGACGAGGCCTCGACGCTGGAGGAGCTCGTAGGCGGCGGAAACTGTTGCCCGCGCAAGACCGAGCTCCATCGCGAGGACGCGCTCCGGAGGCAGACGAATGCCCGCGGGCAGATCGCCGCGCTCGACGGCATCGGCGAGCGACGCGGCGAGCCGCTGATGCAGGGAGCCGTCGCGTTTCTCCCAGCCGTCGAGAGCCTGTCGGAGATCAAGCGAGAGACCAGAAGCTCCCGAGTGCAAGACGCCCTTCTGGCCGTCGACGACTCTCGGCACGCCGAGAGCGTACCAATTTGCGCTTGATTGGCTCTCTACATTGGCCTAGCTTCGCCGCTCATGAGCAGACCACCCAAGCGCGACGAAGGTGATCGGGTGACCGGCACGAATCGGGTCAAGACGGGGCTCGCCGAGATGCTCAAGGGCGGCGTGATCATGGACGTCGTCGACGCCGAGCAGGCCCGAATCGCGGAAAAGGCGGGCGCGTGCGCGGTGATGGCGCTCGAGCGCGTGCCGGCGGACATCAGACGCGACGGCGGGGTCGCCCGGATGGCGGACCCGCAAAAGATCCGCGAGATCCAGGAGGCGGTGACGATCCCGGTCATGGCGAAGTGCCGCATCGGCCACTTCGCCGAGGCGCGGATCCTCGAGGCGCTCGAGATCGACTACATCGACGAGTCCGAGGTGCTGACACCCGCCGATCTCGAGCACCACGTCGAGAAGTGGGCGTTCCGTGTGCCCTTCGTGTGCGGCGCGACGAGCCTTGGCGAGGCACTGCGCCGGATCTCGGAGGGCGCGGCGATGATCCGGACGAAGGGCGAGGCCGGGACCGGCGACATCGTCAACGCGGTCACGCACATGCGCGAGGTCTTCGGCGCGATCCGGCAGCTTCGGTGTCGCCGCGAGGACGAGTTGTACGCGGCGGCGAAAGAGCATCGCGCGCCGTACGAGCTCGTGCGCTGGACGGCCGAAAACGGCCGGCTCCCGGTCGTGACCTTCACGGCCGGCGGGATCGCGACCCCCGCGGACGCGTCGCTCTGCATGCAGCTCGGCGCGGACGGCGTGTTCGTCGGCTCGGGCATCTTCAAGTCGGGCCGCGACCCGCTCGAGGACCACGAGGGGTGGGCCGACGATGTCTCGCGGCGCGCGCGGGCGATCGTCGAGGCGACGACGCACTTCGAGGACCCGGAGGTGCTCGCCGACGTCTCGACCGGTCTCGGCAATCCGATTGTCGGCACCTCCGCGAGCTTGCTCCCCGAGGAGGAGCGCCTCGAGGTCCGGGGCTGGTAGCGGCGGGAGCTGGGGTCCGGGAGGAGACGTTCTCGACGGGCTCATTCTCGATCTCGACGGCGTCGTCTGGGTTGGGCCGGCTCCAGTACCCGGATCGGTCGACGCAATCGCGGCTCTCCGCGAGAGCGGTTTGCAGATCGTGTTCCTGACCAACGACCCGCGTCGCTCACGTGCCGACTGTGCGGCTCGACTGACACGGCTCGGCCTCCCAGCCGAATCGAGCCAGATCGTGACGTCCGGAAGCGCCCTCGCACGATACGTCCGCGCAGCCGAGGGGCCCGACGCGCGCGTCTTCGCGATCGGATCGGCGATGTTCAAAGCCGAGCTGGCCGAAAGCGGCCTGATCCTCTGCGAGGGTGGTGCACCGCGCGCAGACACGGTCGTCGCCGTCGGGGGACACGAACGCTTCGACTACGACGAGCTTCGCACCGCAGCGCAGATCCTACGTCGGGGCGGGAGCCTTTACGCCGCGGGCCGCGACGCGACGTTTCCCATGCCCGACGGTCCCTGGCCGGGTACCGGCTCGATCGTCGCCGCAGTCGAAGTAGCCGGTGGCACGCGCGCCGTCACGGTGGGGAAACCCGAGCCGTTCGTCTTCGAGCTCGCGCGATCCCTCCTCCACGGTTGCCGCCGCGTGGCCGTCGTCGGTGACAGCCTCGAGTCGGACATCGCCGGCGGAAGCCAGGCCGGTCTCGTGACCATCCTGGTCTTGACCGGCACGTGCACATCCGCCGACGCCGAGGCTTCGACCGTCCAGCCGGACATCGTCCTGCCCGACCTCGCCGCGCTGCTGCCGCTGACCACCGAGGGCACATGAACCTGAACCCCGATGCGCTGAACGCCTGGCTGAACGAGCACCACTTCGCCACTCCTCCGGTCGAGTTCGACCTGGGCGCGAGCACCGGGCCCGCCTGGACGCTGCAGGACCTGCTCGCACTCGCCGAGCCGAACGACCGTCAGGAGCTTTCCGACCTGTCGATCTCGTACGTTCACAGCCGGGGCACGCGTGCGCTCCGGGGCGCCATTGCCGCCCACGCGTCGGTCGAGCCGGACCAGGTGCAGGTGACGACCGGAGCGGCCGAGGCGCTCTGGATCCTGTTCCTGCTCGCTGCGGAGCCGACCGCGAACGTCGTCGTTCCGCAGCGTCCGAGCTTCCCGACCTTCAATGAGGCGCCGCGCGCGCTTGGCGTGGAAGTTCGCAGCTACCGGCTGCGGCGCGAAGACGACTATCGCGTCGACGTCGACGAGATCGGCGCGCTCGTCGACGGGAACACGAAGCTCGTCGTCGTCAACAGGCCGCATAACCCGACGGGAGCCGTCGTCACCGAGTCGCAGCTTGCCGAGATTCATCGGCTGACCCTCAAGCACGGCGGGCAGCTCGTCGTGGACGAGGTGTTCCACCCGATCTACCACGGACCGCCGGTCGCCTCAGCGGCACGGCTTCCCGGGGTAACGGTCGTCGGCGACTTCTCGAAGGCCCTGTGCTTGAGCGGCTTGCGACTCGGCTGGATCATAGAGCGCGACCCCGAGCGGATCGAGCGCTACGAACACGCTCGTTCCTACCTCACCGTCTCCAGCTCGCCCATCAGCGAAGCGCTCGCCATTCTGGCCCTCCGCCACAGCGACCGCATCTACTCCCGCGCCCGGAGCGTCACGGCAGCGAACTTGGCAGTGTTGGAGAAGTTTTTCGACCGATACTCGGATCGTTTCGCCTGGGTTCGGGCCGCGGGCGGCTGCACGGCGTTCCCTTGGTTGCTCTCGGGTCGGAGTTCGCGAGACTTCTGCCGCGAAGCGGCCGCTGCGGGTGTGCTGCTGGCGCCAGGCGACGT
>JBKPFE010000144.1:0-2229 GCA_046728705.1 Actinomycetota bacterium | reverse complement strand
TTGCGGGCCGGCCGACCGCGACGAGGGTCTCCTTGAGTCGCGCATCGGCTCGGAACCAGCCGCCGCGGGTGCCGCCGACGATTTCGAACACCTTCTGACCGGGCTCCATGTAGGTCACCGGCCCGGACTTCGCGTACGGATATGCGTCCTGCCGGACCTTCCAGGACTCGGTGTTCGGGCCCGGCACTGTGTACGTGATCGAGTACTTCGGGCTGAGCTCGCCGCGCGGGCGGCTCGCCAGCATCGGGCCGGGCTCCTGGCGGAATACGGCTGGGAAGAAGCCCGCCTGCTCGGCGAGCTTCATCAGCGGCGATGAGGGGGACAGGTCACCCCTCAACGTGATGCTTCCGCCGTCGCCGCCACCCACGCCGGGGCCGCTGATCAAGGCCTCGGACGGCCCCTTACCGAGCGCCGTCGCGGGCAGCGCGAGCGCGGCGATCGAGAGGATGAGGAAGACGCGCTTTATCGTCGGACTCCTTTCGAGGTGCGGCTAACTCCTCTACACCGCGCTCAAACGTCCGGTTCCACTGACCGTTCCGGCCCTGACCAGGGGCCAGGCCCCTAGCCACGTCCCCAGCGGCCGGGTTTTGGCTCGGTGCGGCGTGCCGTCCCGGGGCCAGGCCCCAAGCCGTGGCCCGAAGGGCCGAGCCAAGGGGCCAGGCCCCGGGCCTCGCCCCTAAGGGAGGGGTTTGCCCTAGCTAGGTCTTGCCCTCGACCTGGAGCTCAGCTCGAAACCGAGGCACTCGGAGAGCGGACGAGCGCCTGTTCGAGATCCTCGATCAGGTCGCTCGCGGACTCGATCCCGACCGAAAGTCGCACGAGGTTTCTCGGCGCAGCGAAGGGCGCGTCCGCGGTCGACGCATGCGTCATTCGCGCCGGATGCTCGATCAGGCTCTCGACCCCACCGAGGCTCTCGGCAAGTGCCCAGACCTTCGTGCGCGCGACCAGCTCGACCGCCGCCTCCTCCGACTCGGCAAGGAACGAGATCATCCCGCCGAAATCGTCCATCTGTCGTTTGGCGATGTCGTGGCCGGGATGCTCCCGAAGCCCCGGATAGAGCACGGTCTCGACCGCCTGGTGGGTCGAGAGATAGTCGGCGATCTCCTTCGCGTTCTCCGTGTGCTGCCGCATCCGGATGGCGAGGGTCTTGAGCCCGCGGAGGACGAGCCAGCAGTCGAAGGGCCCGGGCACGGCGCCGAGCGACTTCTGGAGGAAGTAGAGGCGCTCCGCGACGGTCGGATCGCTCGTCGCGACGAAACCGCCGACCACGTCCGAGTGGCCGCCGAGGTACTTCGTCATCGAGTGGACGACGATGTCGGCGCCGAGCTCGAGCGGCCGCTGGAGGTACGGCGTCGCGAACGTGTTGTCGACGACAACCATGGCGCCGACCTCATGCGCAGCCTCCGCGGCAGCGCGGATGTCGACGATGTTGAGCAGCGGGTTCGTCGGCGTCTCGAGCCAGACGATCCGGGTGCGCTCGTCGAGATGGTCGCGCAGGGACTCGTTGATCGTGTCCGCCGCGAGAAACTCGAACTCGTACCCCTTCGGCTCGTACACCTGCGAGAACAGGCGATAGACCCCGCCGTAGACGTCGTTCACGCAGACGACGCGCTCACGGGGGCTCACGAGGTGCATGACCGTCGTGACCGCACCCATCCCCGAGCTGAACGCCACTCCGTGCTCGGCGCCCTCGAGCGAAGCGAGGCAGAGCTGGAGAGCCGTCCTCGTGGGGTTCGCGACCCGCGCGTAGTCGTAGCCCTTGTGGACGCCGACGGCCTCCTGGACGTAGGTCGACGTCTGGTAGATCGGGACGGTGACGGAGCCGGTCGCGGGGTCGGGCTCCTGTCCCTCGTGGATTGCGCGAGTCTCGAAATCCATGTCTCGATCCTAGCCGGGGAGATCGGAGCGAACGACGGCGAGATCCTTCCACGTCCACGTCGTATCGGGCGCGAATCCCGCCTCCCGCAGCCATTCGAGCTGGGGGTCGAGCGGGTCCGGCCGGTCGAACCCCGGCGTCGTCGGCGTCACCGCGTCCTCCTCCCGCTCAGGAACGACCACATCGGCCAGCACGAACCGGCCCCCCGGCTTCAGCACTTCGGCGATCCGGCGGAAGAGGTCCCGCTTGCCCTCGGCGTCGAGGTGATGGATCGCGAGGCAGGAGACCACGAGGTCGAAGGGCCCTTCGGGTAGGGGGTCCTCGAGTCGTGAGACGCGGAGGTCGCCCGCGAC
>JBKPFE010000273.1:0-15099 GCA_046728705.1 Actinomycetota bacterium | reverse complement strand
GTCTCCTGCGAGGAGGTGTTCGGGCCGGTCGTGACCGTCAATCCGTACGACTCGTTCGATGAGGCGATCGAGCTCGCCAACGGCACCAGGTATGGGCTCCAGGGGGGCATCTTCACCGGCAGCGTCCAGACTGCCTTCCGCGCGGCGCAGGAGCTCGAGTTCGGCGGGGTCACCGTCAACGAGGCGCCCACGTTCCGCGCCGACCAGATGCCGTACGGCGGCGTCAAGGACTCCGGCAACACGCGCGAGGGGCCGGCGTACGCCGTGCGCGAGCTCACGGAGCAGCGGGTCGTCGTTGTCGATCTCTAGCGGGGACGTCAGCTAGATTCGGTCCCTGATGGCAGGTCTGTGGCCGTTCGGCCGAGGTCGGCGCGCGCGCACCGCCGGAGGTGAGGCGCCGCGCCGTGCCTCCCAGCCCGCGGCGCTCAAACGCGAGCACCGCGCGCTGCTGCGCGAGCGAGAGCAGCGCATCCGCGATCTCGGCGGCCTGGTCTTCGAGATGTTCAGACGCGATCGGTTCCGCGTGGAGCTGGTGACCGAGCGCTGCGCCGACCTCGTTGCGCTCGACGAGCGCCTGGAAGAGCTCGACTCGCTGCTCGCGGCATCACGGCACGGCGGCCTGCGGTGCGAATGCGGCGCACCGCTCTCTTGGGGCGCCCACTTCTGCGCCAACTGCGGGCGTCCGGTGGGCGCCCGACCGGTCGTCGCGTGCGCGCGGTGCGGAGCCCCGCTTCCGGCCGACGTCAAGTTCTGCAGCAGCTGCGGCAGCGCCGTCGAGCGCCCACGAGAGCTGCCGGCCGACACTCAGCCCGAGCCGGCCGCGAAGGAACCCGCAGAGGTTTAGTGCCCCATCCAGCAATACATGCCGGCTTCTGGCCCGCGATCACGCGGCGCCAGAGGCCACCCTCCTCCTCACCAAGGCTCTCCAGCCTTGCCTCGTCGGAGTGCGACCTCTGGCTTGGTGCTCGCGACCCAGAAGGACGGCGGCATCACTGGACGAGGCACTAATGCCCCAGCCCTGTCCACGGTGCGGGACTGCGACCGAGCCGCTGCAGGAGTACTGCCTCGAGTGCGGCCTGCGACTCCACACGCCGGGCGTCGTTCCCGCGCTCGCTGAGGGGTGGCGGCGCCGGCTCCGCTGGTATCCGGGCGACTGGATCTGGCCCTCGCTCCTCGCGCTCGTGGTCGCCGGCGCCGCCGGCGGAGCGGCGATCTGGTGGACGCGCGACGCGCAAAGCGCCGCGAGCGAGACGCTCGTCGGCGACACATCTCAGCTCCCGACAACCGTCGAGACAATCCAACCGACGACGGCGCCGACCACTCCGACCACGACTACCCGGACCAGCGCGGCCCCACGAGCGCCGTCGCCGCGACGCCTGATCGAGTGGCCGCGGGGACGGAGCGGCTGGACGCTCGTGCTCGCCTCGCTGCCCACCTCGGCCAAGCGCGGCGCCGCCGTCGCCAAGGCACAGCAGGCGCTCGACGCCGGACTCCCCCAGGTCGGAGTGATCGACTCCTCGCGCTACTCGAGCCTGCATCCGGGCTACTTGGTCGTCTTCAGCGGCCTCTACGACTCGCTCTCAGCCGCACAAGACGCGGCTTCACGCGCCGCCGACGCGGGCTACGGCAATGCGTACGGTCGACGGATCACGCCCAGTCGCTAGCTGCCGCTAGCTGCTAGGCCGCTGCGGCGGTTTCCAGGTGCTGGTGCGAAGGGCAGTAGTCTCGCTCGGGCAGCGGCGTCCGCTGGCACGGCTTGCCCTTGCGAGTCGTCGCCCGGCAGCGGGGCGCGCCGCCGTCGAAAGCGCCCGCCTCGATCTGCTCGGAGACGAAGGCGACCGCGGCACCGACACCCTCCTCGACGACCCACGCAACCTGGGCCTGGGATCTGATCGGGAAGTAGCGGCGGATGTCCTGGAAAAGGGCGCGGTCCGGCTTCGGGAAGTAGAGCGGGTCGCGCGCCAGGCGCTCCATCGTGTCTTCGCATGCGGCGAGCACCGCCCGTCGGTACTCGGCCTGCGTCTCGGCCGGAACGTACGGATCGATCAGGTCTTTGATCGAGCGGTAAATCGCCCGTGAGTACTGATACATGCGGTTCTGAATCTCGAGCTTCTGAGCGTCCATACCTAGGTAGCAGGTCCTCGATTAAGCGCTCGCAAAAGTCTGTTAAGTGGGAATTAACAGCCCCTTGACCGGCCGGGCGAGGAGAGCATAACGGTTCCCGCGCGGTGTCACAAAGTCGGCCTGGTTGTCGGAAACGGCAACGTAACCCGATCCGACAGAATAGATCCGCGCCCATGTCCCACGACACCGACAAGCTGATCCGGCAGCTCTCGCTCGTTGCGTTCTTGATGGCGGAGCGCCGGGCACTGACGGCGCGGGACGTGAAGGGCAACGTCGAGGGCTACTCCGAGATGTCAGATGAGGCCTTTGCGCGGCGGTTCTACTCCGATCGCGCCGAGCTGCATGCGCTCGGGGTGCCGCTCGACTCGCAGCGGGACGAGTTCACGGGCGAGGAGCTGTACACACTGCGGTCGGAGCGCTATTTCCTTGGGGAGCTGAGCCTCGAGGACGAGGAGCTCGCGGCGCTGCAGACCGGTCTTTACCTGCTCGAGGGCAGCTTCGCCTACGCCGAGCCGCTGCGGCTGGCACTCCAGAACCTCGCGCTCGGGCGCCCCGGCTTCGAGCAACCGCCGACCGACACCGCCGACCGCGTCGAGATCCGTGATGTCGACTACTCGCCCGAGACGCCCGGCCGGCTGGCGAAGCTCGAGGGCGCGATCTCCAAACAGCGCACGGTCAAGTTCAACTACCGGGCGATCATGCGGGACGAGGAGCGCGAGCGGACGGTCGATCCCTATGCCTTGCTGCTCGACGGCGGCCGCTGGTACGTGATCGGGCGCGACCACGATCGCGACGCGATCCGGACGTTTCGCGTCTCCAGGATCCGAGGCGACATCCGGCTCGCGACGAGACGTGAGCGCGACTTCCGCCTGCCCGAGGACTTCGACGTCGAGTCGTACCGCGGGCGTGCGAACTGGCAGATCGGCGACATCGTCGGCGAGGCGCGGATCGAGGTGGCCGGCGACACCGCCTGGTGGGTCGAGCGGGTCTACGGACGAGCCGGCCGGCTGGAGGACGGGGCCTTCGTGACGGGCTACGCAAGCCTCGACGCTCTCGCGCGCTGGATCCTGCGCCAGGATGGCCGTGCCGTGCCCCAGTCGCCACCCGATCTGCGGAGGACGGTCAAGGCAGCGCTTCAGAACGTCCGCAAACGGCACGAGGGCAAACGGCCGAGGCTCGCACCCGAGGTCCCGCAGGAAGAGCTCGCGCTTCCCGACCGTCCCGGCTCTCCGGTTGCCCCCGAGCGGTTCGGCCTGCTCCAGGCGCTCCTCGCCTACCTGCTCGACGCCTGCGGCGACGACAAGGAGGCCGAGATACCCGCGCGGGCGCTCGCCGAGCGCTTCCGCATCCCGCCGGAGTCGCTCGAGGAGCATCTGTCCCTGCTCAACCTCGTCAACTTCGGTGGGGGCTGCTACGCGGTCTACGCGGAGCTCCGCGGCGACGTCGTGCATGTCGACAAGGAGCTCTTCGGCGACACCTTCCGCGCCCCGCCGCGACTGACGCCGCTGGAGGCGCGCGCGATCCGACTCGCACTCGAGTTCGTCGGGCCGATGATCGCCGCTGACGCACACACGCCGCTCGCGCGTGTCCGCCGCAAGCTCGAGGAGACGTTCGGTGAGTTCGAGCTAGCCCAGACGCCCGAGCCGGACGTGCCGCGGGCCGAGGAAGATCTCGTCAGCACCTTCAGCGACGCGATCCGAACCGGGCGCCTGGTCGAGATCGAGTACTTGAAGGAAGGCGAGAAGCAGCCGACAACGAGGGTGGTCGAGCCCTACCAGCTCGGACGGGAGCTGCCGAACTGGTACGTCCACACCTTCGATCGCACGAACGACGGCGAACGGAGTTTCCGGCTCGACCGGATCCGCAGCGCGAAGAAGCTGCGCGAGCGGTTCGAGCGGCGACCCGAGTTCGACCCGCAACGGTTCGGTGGGACGCAAACCGTGCGTATCTGGTACTCGCCGGAGGTCGCGCGGTGGGAGGTCGAGCGCGGCGCCACCCCGCTTGCCGACGGCTCCGCGGTTCGCGAGACGCCGGCCGGCGAGGAGTGGCTGATCGGCGAGATTCTTTCCTACCGAGGCGAGGCCGTCGTCCTCGAGCCGACCGAGCTACGCAAGCGGATCGCCGCCCGCGCAAAGGAGCTCGCCCGGGAGCTCAACCTCTCCCGCGTGACCGCAACAGTCCGCTAGGTCGGCAGGGAAAGTGTGAAGGTCGCGCCGCTCGCGCCCGGATGCGAGCGCACCTCGAGCGAGCCGCCGTGGGCCTCGGCGATCGAGCGTGCGATGAAGAGGCCGAGGCCGGTTCCGGGTTTCGCGGCCTGACCGGTTTGGATCCGGCCGAACTTCTCGAAGATCAGCTTGTGGTGCTCTGGGAGGATCCCCGGTCCCTGGTCGCGCACCTCGATCACCACCCGGGCGTCCGAGCTCTGCGCCTCCACCCGAACCTCGTCGCCTGGACTCGAGTACTTGACGGCGTTGTCGATCAGATTGATCAGCACCTGGCGCAGCCGGTCGCGATCGCCACGCACGCGAGGCAGGGGCTCGCGGACGACCGCGCGCACGGGTACCTCGTCCTGGCTCTGCTCCGCGGCGGCAGCCGAGTCGCGCACGAGCTCGGCGAGGTCGACGTCGGCGAAGGAATAGCTGAACGTTCCGGCTTCGATGCGCGAGGTGTCGAGGACGTCGCCGACAAGTGCAGCGAGCCGGGACGTCTCGTGGGCGATCAGCGCCAAGAACGACTCGCGCTGTTCCGGTGACAGCTCGCGCCAGCGAAGCTGAAGTGTCCGCGCGGAGCCGATCACCGACGCCATCGGGCTGCGCAGCTCGTGCGAGACGAGTGAGACGAAATCGGCGCGGAGCGCGGAGAGGCGGCGCAACTCCTCCGCCGTCGTCCGCTCGGCCTCGTAGGCGCGGATGTTCTGTACGGCGCTCCCGGCGAGCCGCCCGAGCAGGCTCAGCAGCTCGATCTCGCCCGGCGAGAAGGCCGAAGGCTCGCGGCGGATGAGCGAGATCGCTCCGATCGTCTCGGGGCCAGTAAGTAGCGGCGCGAGTACCCGCGAGCGGAGACCGAGCGCCACAAACTCGGCCTCTTCCGGATAACGCTCATCGGTCATGTCTTCCCGATGGAGGGCTTGGCCGGACTCGAGCACGTCGACCATTACGGACCGCGCGACCGGGACGATCGTTCCGGGGGGAAAGACCGTCTCCGCTCCCTCGCCCGCAGTAGCGAAGACCCGGAGCTGCCCTCCCTCGGCGAGCAGGATCGCCGTCCGGTCGAACGGCACGAGCCCGCGGAGCTCGCGGATGAAGGCAGCGAAGGCCTGCTCGATTTCGAGCGACGAGGAGAGCGCCCGCGCGCAGCGGTTCGTGGCGTCGAGGATGTCGGCGCGGTGGCCGAGCTCGTCGCGGAGCGCCTCTGCCTCACGAGCCCGCTGCTCGGCCAGGTCGGACTGCCGGCGCAGCCGCTCCACGAGCCACCCGATGAAGAGGCCCACGATCAAACTGACCCCAACGGAGAAGGTGACGTGGTCGAAGTCGTACGGGTGGTCGTGCTGACCGGAGCTCAGCCACTCGAAGGTGGCGTAGACAGGCGCAAGGACGAACGGCAGCACGATCCCGCCCCGGAGCCCATAGCGGAGGGCCGCCTCGGCAAGCGGAATGATGAGCGCCTGAAGGACCGGTGTCCCCAGCTCGAACGAATACGCGAGGACGACCGTACTGACAACAGTCGTGTCGAACGCGAGACCAGCGAATCCCACCCACGCGAGGGCACGCCTGGACAACGGGCGGCTGCTCAGCCAGAGGAAGACCGCAGCGCCGACCCCCAGGACTGCGACCGCGACCCAGGCGACGACCTCGTAGCGCCTGTTCGGGAAGTCGTCGGGCAACAGGACGACCTGAAGGAACGCGAAGGCAAACCCGCCGAGCCGGACTCGTGCGATCCAGCGCTCGATCTCTCGCCGCTCATTCACGGCCTAGCGTCGCTCCTCCGCTGAGGCGTATGCGGGCCCACTTGGCGTGCTCGCACAGCATCGGGTCGTCCGACTGGGCGTAGCGATCCAACAGCGTGCGGTGTTGCGGGCCACCGTTGTTCCCCAGTGCAATGAGGGCGTTCCGGCGCAGGTAACGCGGGTCGTTCCGCGGGACGAACAGGCGCTCGTAGCGGACCCGGAGGTCGGCATCTTCGGCCTCGAGCCAGTCGACGAGCGAGACGGTCGGCTCGGCCTGGGCCGGCACGGGTTCGTCGGCGCGCCGCTTCTCGATCCCGCGGTTCCAGGGGCAGACGTCCTGGCAGATGTCGCAGCCGTAGACCCGGTCGCCGAGCTCTTCGCGATACGCCTCGGGAATCGAGTGCTTCGACTGCGTCCAGTACGACAGACACCGGTTGGCGTCGACCGTTCCCGGGTCGTCGAGCGCCCCCGTCGGGCAGGCGTCGATGCAGAGGCGACACGAGCCGCAGTCGAGGTCGAGCGGCGGCGTCGGCTCGAGCTCTGCGGCCGTGACGATCGTCCCCAGCACGACCCACGAGCCGTGTCGCCGTGTGATCAGCAGCGTGTTCTTGCCGTAGAAGCCGACGCCGGAACGGGCCGCTGCCTCCCGGTCGACGTGCTGATTTGCGTCGACTAGGACGCGGTACTCGACGCCCAGGCTCCGGCCGAGCGCATCGAGCTTCTCGCGCAGCGCGGCGTAGGCGTCGTACCACGTGTAGCGCGGCATGCGACCCTCGCCCGCTGCCGGCTCGGGGCCGTCGACGTAGTAGCAGAGCGCGGCCGAGATGACGGTGCGGGCGTTGGGTAGCAGGGTCTCCGGGTGGCAGGAGACCTCGGGCTGCGCCATCGTGAAGCGGAGGTCGGCGAAGAGCCCCTCGGCGCGGCGCTCGACGATGTGCTGTTCGGTTTCCTCGTAGGGCTCCGCCGGAGTGGCGCCGATCGCGTCGATTCCCAGCTCCTCGGCCAGCCGTTCCAGCTCCCTGGCCGTCATGCGGCAGATTGTGCCTAGATTGAGCGAATGAAGGCCATCCGCATCCACGAGGACGGCGGTCCGGAGGTGTTGCGATACGAGGACGCGCCGGATCCGGAGCCTGGCCCCGACGACGTCTTGATTCAGCTCCGCGCCGCCTCGCTCAACCGACTCGACCTCTGGGTTCGGCGCGGGCTGCCCTCGGTCCCGAAGCCTCGCATCCTCGGCGCCGACGGCGCGGGGGTCGACGAATCGGGGCGCCGGGTGGTGATCAACCCTGGCCTCGAGCACGGCGACCGGATCACCGTGATCGGCGAGCACATGGACGGGACGCACGCCGAGCTGATCGCCGTTCCGGCCCCGAACGTCTATCCGATTCCCGACGGCGTGACGTTCGAAGAGGCCGCCGCCTTTCCGCTCGTCTTCGAGACCGTCTACCGGATGCTGGTCACGAGAGCGGGGCTCCAGGCGGGCGAGTGGGTGCTCGTCTGGGGCGCCGGCAGCGGGATCGGCTCGGCCACGCTGGTGATCGGGAAGGCGCTCGGCGCCCGGGTCATTGCGACGTCATCGAGCGACGCCAAGCTCGAGCTCGCCCGCGGCCTGGGTGCGGACGCCGTCGTCAACCACGAGACGGCTGACGTCGGCGTGGCCGTCAAGGAGGCCACCGGCGGCCCCGGTGTCGAGGTCGTCGTCGAGCACGTGGGCGAGGCGACCTGGCACAGGTCGCTCCAGGCAGTCCGACCGTACGGTCGGATCGCTGTCTGCGGAGCGACGACGGGCCCGAACCCGAAGGCCGAACTGCACCGGGTCTGGTGGAAGCAGCTGACGATCCTCGGCTCGACGATGGGCACCAAGGCCGACTTTGAAGGGGCCTACGAGCTCGTGGCGAGCCGCCGAGCAAGGCCCGTGGTCGACTCGGTCTTCCCGCTCGCCGAAGCACGGGCCGCGCACGAGCGCATGGAGTCGGGCGAGCAGTTCGGGAAGATCATCCTCCAGATCCCCTAGCGAGCCTCTAACTGAATGACGCTAGGCTTCGTTCAGTTAGGGGCTCTAACCAGGCCTTCCGGCGCGGTAATGGCCGGCTTCGCGGACGAGAGCCTCGAAGAGCGCGAGGTCCTCGCCCTCTTCGGGATGCCAGAGGACGCCGAGAGCGAAACGCCGCGACGGATCCTCGATGGCCTCAATCGTTCCGTCGCTGGCCCATGCGGCCTCGCGAAGTCCTGCGCCGAGCCGACCGAACGCCTGATGGTGATGCGACTTCACCGGCGCCCGGTCTCCGAAAACCTCACCGATCAGCGTTTCCGGCCCGACACGCACTTCGTGGTCGGCGAACTCGCCGGGCGTGTGCAGATGACGGTCGTGGCCCACGACCTCGGGCAGGTGCTGGACGAGGTCGCCGCCGAGCGCGACGTTCAGGACCTGGCTTCCGCGGCACACGGCGAGAACAGGCATGTCGCGCTGCAGCGCCTCGCGGAGGAGCTCGAGCTCGGCCTCGTCGCGCTTCGGGTTGACCCCTCGAACCTCGTCGTGAGCGTCGGCGCCGTACGCGCCCGGATCGATGTCGCCGCCGCCCGAGAAGACGAGGCCGTCGAGCGCGTCGAGCGTCTCTTCGAGGCCGACCTCGGCCGGCGGGACGACGAGCGCCCGGCCACCTGCGCGCTCGACGGCGCGGACGTAGGCCGACGGCACCAGGACTGCCTCGACGTTCCACGCGCCCCAGGCGACGGGCTCCTCGTACGAGGTGATTCCGATCAGCGGGGAGCCGGTGCCGGCCAGAGAGCGCCTAGCCGAAGCCCAGGATGAACTTGGCGTCGTCGGACATCTTCTCCGGCGACCAGGGCGGATCCCAGGTCAGCTCGGTCTCGACCTCCTCGACGCCGGGCAGCGCCTGGGCGACCTCCTCGATCTGCTGCTCGATCATCGGGCCGACCGGACAGCCCATCGAGGTCAGCGTGAAGAGGACGTGCACCTTCGGTCCGTCCACCTTGACGTCGTACATGAGCCCGAGGTCGACGATGTCCATCCCGAGCTCGGGATCCTCGACCTGCCGCAGAGCCTCGACGACTTCCTCGCGCGATGCCATAGCAGCAGCGTACCCCTACCCTAGAAGCCTGGGAGCCGAACCTCTTCCCGGCGCTCGCGCTGGAAGAAGTGGATCCCCTCGACGAACCGCACCCAGTTGCAGCGGGTGCACATGACGAGCGTGTGCGTCCAGGCGCTGTCGGCGCGGAAACGGACGCCGCGGAGCAAATCGCTGTTCGACACGCCCGTGGCGGCGACGATCGCTTCCTCGGGCGCCAGGTCCTCGGTCGTGAAGATCCGCTCGACGTCGCCGATTCCCCGTTCCCGCGCCTCGTCGATCTCGCGGCGGGAGACCGGCCAGAGCTGAGCCTCGAGGTCGCCGCCGAGGCAACGCAGAGCCGCCGCGGCCAGCACTGCCTGCCGCGTGCCGCCGATTCCGATCGCCAGGTGGTCGTTCGTTCCGCGGATCGCGGCCGAGATCGAGGCGGTGACGTCGCCGTCCTGAATCAGCTTGATCCGCGCGCCCGCGGCCCGGATCTCCTCGATCAGGTCGTGGTGACGAGGCCGGTCGAGGACGATTGTGGTGATGTCTCCCACCTTCCGCCCGAACGCATCGGCGATCGCCTGGATGTTCTCGGCGACCGTCCGGCGGAGATCGATTTTCCCGCGCGCGACGGGACCAACCGCCATCTTCCGCATATACATGTCCGGAAGCGTCTGGAGCGAGCCGGGCTCGCCGACGGCGATCATCGACATCGCGCCGCTGCCGCCGCGCGCGACGATGCCGCCCCCCTCGAGCGGGTCGACGGCCAGGTCGACGGTCTCGCCGCCGCTACCGATCCGGGCGCCGCCCTCGAGCACCTCGCCCTCGCCGGGGCCGCCGATGACGATCCGCCCATCGATTGGCAGCAGCTCCAGCTCCTCGCGCATGCCCGCCGCGGCCGCTTCCTCGGCGGCGAGCTCGTCGGCTCGTCCCAGCCAGCGTGCGCCCGCCACCGCGGCGCGCTCGGTCGTTCGGGCGTAGCTCTCGCAGAGACACCGGCGAGCCGTCCCGCGCTCCGCCGCGACGGCGTCGGCCTGAGCGGCGACGTCGGTCACGCGGGCACCGTGCGTGCCTGGTCGGCCGCGGCCAAGACGAGCTCCAGCACGGCGCCGATCGCCTTCTCGCGGTCGCTGTTCTCGATCACGGGGACACCCTCGACGTTCGCCCGCTCGACGATGAAGTCCTGGAGGTAGCGGATGTCCCCCATCCGGTCGAGGTACTTGTCGAGCGGCCGGATGCCGTCCGAGGACATGTCGCGAATCCAGAAATGGCCGGCGTGCGTCTCCTCATTCTCGATTGCGATCACGCACTCGACGGCGAGCGCTCCCTCGATTTGACGGGACAGCATCCCGGGAACCAGGTGGACTCCCTCGAGCACCATCGACCACCCCTCCTCGAGCGAGCGGTCGATCGCCGCCTGCACGCCGACGAGCACGTGGCGGGTCTGCTCCAGGAACCCGTGGAGGAGCGGATCGATCTCCTGCTCCTGGGCGGTGGGCAGCGCCTTACCGGCCTCGAAGCTGGACATGTGGATCGCCGGCAGGAACTCCGGCGTGAAGAGGGCGCGCATCGTCTGCCGAACGAAGTCGGTGGACGTCACGCGCGTGATCCCCAACCGATAGGCGACCTCCGTCGCCACCGTCGACTTCCCCGTCCCGGTGGCCCCACCGATCAGGACGATCAGCGGCATCTCCAGCTCGGTCAGCTCTTGGTACCGCCGGAGGTGGCCGACCGCACGCTCGCCCTCGGCGTCCCCGAGGACCTCGACCGCCAGCTCCTGGAGTCGCTCGAGGTCGATGATGTGCTTCTCCCGCGCCGACAGGTCCTGCTCGACCTTGCGCGCGAGCTCGACGGCGCGCTCGGCGGTCACCCCGGCTCGGATCAGCGCCCGCGCCATGAGTCCCTTCGAGTACGGCTGCTCGTCGCTACCGAGCGGCAGCGGGTCGGTATAGCGGCGCTCGGGTTTCACGCGACGGCCTCCGCGGTCGGCGCCAGCGCAGCCTCGGCCAGCTCCCGCAGCTCGCCGTCGAGGTCCGGCTGGCCGGAGAGTGGCAGGACGTCGTTGTCGGCGAACACGACCTCGACGCTGCGCTCGCTCGCCGCCTCGCTGACGACATCGATGGCGGCCGCCTTGATCTCGACGAGATAGAGGTCGGCGTCGGTGTGCTCCAGGTCCCGCCGGAGCTCGTCTCGGTCGGCGAGGTTGCAGGAGACGGTCACCTCGGCCGCGCCGTACGCATCGAGGAGGTGCTGCTCCAGGAGAGGAGCTGCGTCCGACTTCGCGGTCGTGAAGAACGCGACCCGCTTCCCGTCGACGGGTGCGACGGGTCGCGGCCGCAGGACGGTCGCAACGACCGGGATCTCCTTGACCGCGGTGATCGCCTCCGCAACGGCCTCGTGGTCGGTCCCCTGCTCGGCCATCGTCAGCACGACCAGGTCGGAGATCAGGATCCTGTAGGCGTTGAGGTACCCGGTCACCAGCCCTGGCTCCTGGTGAGCACCCGCGACGAGGATGCGAGCATTCGCCTCGACCGGCGGGATCGCCGCGCCGCTCCCGTCGAACACGACCAGCGCCGGGTCCCGCTCGAGCGCCTTGCGCATGCCTTCCGCGAGGTTCGTTGCCCATGTCGCTCCCGCGAGCCCCCCGCCGGCCCGCCGGCAGCCGATCGTCGGCACCCCGGCCAGGGCGGCGGTCTCCAGGTAGTCCGACGCCGCGTGCGCCCCGCCGCGCGAGAGCTCGAGAAGATCGTCCACGGTCGGGCTGACCTCGGCAACCTGCGGCTCCGCCGGCCCGCCCCGTCCCATCGAGACGACGACAAGGTCGTGCTCTTCGGCCAGCAATCGCGCCGCGTAGCCGGTGACGGCGGTCTTCCCCATTCGCTTGCCCGTCCCGATCACGGCGAGCGAGGGCAGCGCGAACGGCTGGAAGGCCGGGGGCCGGAGCGAGAAGTCGGGCCCTTCGTAGGCGAGACCGCGCGCGAGGATCCGGCTGGCAAGCCGGAAGCGCTCGATGGGGCCGAGCACCGGCTCGTCGGAGAGATCGACGGCGACCTCCGGATCGAAGGTCGTGAGAGCCTCCTCGAGGTCGTGGACGACGGGGACGCCGTAGTCGTCCTCGCCGCGCAGCTTCTCGGTCCCGCCGACGAGGAGGGCGCCGGCGACCTCATGCGGGAGGTCGCGCAGAGCGTCGCGCACGACCGGCGCGTAGTGCTCACCGTCGATCAAGGCGAGCGCGCGGCTCACCTGGTCGTCACCTCGGTCTCGATCCGCGCCGTGTACTTCTCGAAGGCACGCGTCTCGAGCGAGAACTGGATGATCTTCTCCTGGCCGTGGAAGGGGTACTTCCGCCAGACGTCGACGTGGTTGCCCGCGACCTCGATCACGTTGTAACAGGGCCTCGTGTTGCCGCGTAGCCGCAGGGACGAGACCGTCCCGGTGTTGACGACGAACATCTCCTCCAGCTTCCAGGCATATGGGACGTGCTTGTGCCCCGAGAGTACGAGATCCACTCCCGCCCGCTGGAGGCACTCGATCACGTCACCCGCGTCGTAGACCACGTTGCGCTCGCGGCCCGTACCCGGCACCGGCAGAAGGTGGTGGTGCATGACGAAGATCCGAAACTCGGCCGGCACCGAGAACTGCTCCTCGATCCAGGAGTAGCGCGCGCGGCCGATCTGGCCGTGGTCGAGATCCGGCTCGCTCGAGTCCACGGCGACGACGGACACGCCGTCGACGTGCAGGGCCGTGTGGCGGTCGCCGAACAACTCCTCGAAGTGCATGTAGCCGACGTTCCGCGAATCGTGGTTGCCGGGAATGACCACTAGCCGCTTGCAGCGGAGCGTGTTCAGGTACTCGCGTGCCTGGAGGTACTCCTGCCTGAAGCCGAACGCCGTCAGGTCGCCCGAGCAGACCACGAGGTTGGGCTCGAGCTCGTTGATCTCGCCGATCGCCCGCTCCATCAGGCTCGGCACGAAGTTGGGATCGCCGCAGTGGATGTCCGAGAGGTGGGCGATAGTGAACGTGCTCCTGCTGCCGTCGCGACCAGCCATGCTCGAAGTGTAGGCCCTCTCTTCGGCGTCCGGGCTCGCCGGTACTCTGTCTTTGGGTGGCAGGAAAAGTTCCCGATTTCCAGGCATATCAAGGACAAGGCGAGCCGCGCTTCGCGAACGACGTCGAGCTCGAATGCGCCAAGCTCCTGGACTACTACGGCATCCCTTGGGCCTATGAGCCGCACACGTTCGTGCTCGAGCAGGACGCCGACGGCCGGGTCATCGAGGCCTTCACGCCCGACTTCTACTTGCCGGAGCAGAACCTCTACCTCGAGCTGACCGTGATGAAGCAGTCGCTCGTGACGCGGAAGAACCGCAAGCTCCGCAAGCTTCGGGAGCGCTACCCAGACGTCAACGCCAAGCTCTTCTACCGGCGCGACATCGAGCGCCTGGCGCAGCGATACAGACTCGACCTGGCGTCCTAGTGGCCCGGCGGGGTCATTGCCGCGGATGGTGACCCCCGGGTCACTCACCGACGAGCGAGTCGGCGAGATCTACCTCTCGCGGGAGGAGATCCAGGCTCGGGTCGAGGAGCTCGGCGCCGAGATCGCGACCGACTATGAGGGCCTCGAGCCGATCCTCGTCGCCTCGCTCAAGACCGCGATCGTCTTCGTCGCCGATCTCTCCCGCGCGCTGCCGATCGTCCACAACCTCGATTTCATCGCACTGGCGCCGTACGACGGGAACGGCGGCAGCGGTCGCCAGGTGAGGTTGCTCAAGGATCTGAGCATGAGCATCAACCGGCGGCACGTCCTGCTCGTCGAGGACATCGTCGACACCGGGATGACGCTCAACTACGTCGCCAAGACGCTCTTGCTGCGGGAGCCGGCATCGCTGGCGGCGGTGACGCTGCTCGACCGGCCCTACCGCCGGCTGGTCGAGGACATTCCCGTCCGCTACGTCGGCTTCACCGTCCCGGACGAGTTCTTCGTCGGCTACGGCTTCGACCTCGACGAGCGCTACCGCAATCTCCCCGACCTGCGATTGCTGGAGCCAGGCGACTTCTACAGGTAGCCCAGCGGGTCGACCGCCGAGCCGTTGATGCGCACCTCGAAGTGGAGGTGCGGGCCGAAGCAATGGCCGGTGCAGCCGATGTACCCGATCGTCTGGCCCTGCGAGACCGGCCCACCGCCGACTGCAAAGCTGGACTGGTGAGCATAGGCAGTCGCGATCCCGCCGCCGTGGTCGATGATGATCAGGTTCCCGTACCCGCCCATCCAGCCTGCGTAGATCACGGTTCCTGACGCGGCGGCGGCGATCGGCGTGCCATAGCCGGCGGCGATGTCGACGCCCTCATGCATCCGGCCCCAACGCCAGCCGAAGGGGCTGACGACAGGTCCGCTGACGGGCCAGATGAAGCCGCTCGCCGAGGGTGACGAGTCGGTCGACGCCTGCGAATAGGTGGGCGATGACGAGACCGTCGCCTGCGCCGACCGAATCTGTGCGGCCACGTTCGCGCTCTGCGCCTGGAGCGCGGCCGCTTCGCTCGCATAGTGCCGTGCGTCCTCGCGAACGTCCGCGAGGCTCGCCCGGCGCGCGCTGCGCGCCGCCGCGAGCCCCTGTTGGCGGGCGACGAGCTGGTTCTTGAGCGCGCGAGTCTGCTCGGTCCGGATCTTGACGACCCGGGTGACGGCGGCGACGCGCGCCTTCGTCTTCCCCGTCCGCTCCCGGAGGACACGCACGTGGTCACGGGCGCCCTCGACGTGCTTGACGATGCTGCGGTCCTGGGCGGCGATCGAGCTCAGGTAGTCGAGTTGGTCGAGGATGTCGCTGAAGCTCTGAGCGTCGATCAGGACGTCGAGCGTCGAGGGCTCCCCGCTCTCGTAAACGGCGACCAGGCGGGCGCTCAGCCGCTTGACCGCAACCCCGTACTGGCCACGGAGAAACGCCAAACGCTCGGACTGGA
>JBKPFE010000258.1:0-6755 GCA_046728705.1 Actinomycetota bacterium | reverse complement strand
CACATCTCTCCGAGCCCATCGGCTCGACATCCCCGCGCGACGCGTACGTCGACAACAACACACTTATTTCGCACCTCCCATTCCGTAGGTTCTGGCACTGCGGCCGGCGATTATGCGACATGACCCGGGGCTTGCCGCAAGTCCCCATGTGCGGTGTACATTGGAGGTGGAGGGGAGTGGGTAACCGCGTTGCCCTTCTCGTCCGCTGTCGACGGACGACCCTCCCGCGAAGCGGCGACGCGCCGCGTACGGCGAAACCGTCGGCCCAGGAGATCTCCCATGAGCCCATGGATGCAGCCGCGGAACGACAAGTTCTTCACCCTCTGCAGCAATAGCGCGTGGCGCTTTACGAGCGCGCTCTGAGCGTCTACCCGGACACAGCCTTCCACCTCAGCCACCCCGTCGGCGCGACGTAGCCGGCCAAAGGACGCATGCCGCCGCGATCCGTCGGCGGCCCAAGGTTGTACGTGAAGCTGCCGACGTGCGCCAGGCCCAGGCGAGCACGACGCGGGCACCACCCGAGACGCCTGGTGCAAAGGCGGCGGGGTATTCCTTCGCCTTGGCGAGGACGGCATCGACGTACCAATCGGCGGGGTTGTACGTGAAGATCGCGCGGGAGTAGTCGGACGGTGCTCCGTTTGCTCGCAGGAGACGGGCGGCTCACGCGATCGCGTCGTCCGTGGTCGCAATCGATCTTGCCGATCGCAGCCACCACCGCCCGTTGCCCGACATTCGGACTCGGCATCCACCTCATCCACCTGGGGCACGGGGCAGAAACGCAGACGCATTGGCCGCCTCAGAGCTGGCCGTCCTCGCCGCCAGCCGACGGCGGTGCACACGCAGAGGTCACGCCTCCCCGGCATCGTGGGCGAGCAAGGCGATCTGGACGCGGTTGTTGAGCTCGAGCTTCTCGAGCACGTGCGAGACATGCGCCTTGACCGTCGCGACGCTCATGTAGAGCTCGCGGCCGATCTCGGCGTTGGACTTGCCGAGCCCGATCGCGACCGCGACCTCGCGCTCGCGCTCAGTGAGGCGCTCGAGCTGCTGGCGGGCGTGGCGCTGACGGTCGCCGCTTTCGCCGTCGGCCACGTGGCCGATCAGCCGGCGGGTGATCGCGGGCGAGAGCATCGGCTCGCCGGCGGCGACCGCACGCACCGCGCGCACGATCTCGGCTGGCGGGGTGTCCTTGAGCAGGAACCCGCCCGCGCCGGCGCGCAGGGCGCGCAGGACGTAGTCGTCGGCCTCGAAGGTCGTGAGGACGATCACCTCAGGCGCCTCATCCTGTGCCCGCAAGAGCTCGGTGGCGGCCAGGCCGTCCATCCCGGGCATCCGGATGTCCATCAGCACGACGTCGGGCTCGTGCTCGGCCACGGCGTGCGCTACCTCGCTGCCGTCCGCGGCCTCGGCGACGATCGCGATGTCCTCGGCGCCCGCGAGCACCATTGACAGGGCGGCGCGGACGAGCGCGTCATCGTCGACGACCAGCACGCTGATCTGCTCCTTCACTCCGGCCACGGCAGCCAGGCGCGAAGCCGGAAGTCGCCGTGCTCGTCGAGTCCGTGCTCGAGCCGGCCGCCGGCCAGCACGGCGCGCTCGGCCAGGCCGACGAGCCCCGTTTCCGATCCTGGAATCTCCGTTGCGCCTGCGGCCAGGACCGGCGCCGGGTTGCGCACCTCGATCGTCAGTCCCTTCCCCGGCGCTCCCTCGAGGCGCAGGTCGACCGGGGCCGCCGCTGCGTGCTTGCGCGCGTTGGTCAGCGCCTCCTGGACGATCCGCAGCGCATGGCGGCCGACCGCATCCGGGACAGCCGCCAAGTCGCCGACGCGCACGTCGACGTGCAGGCGCATCCCGGCCGCACGTGATTCCTCGAGCAGCTCCGGTAACGCCGCAAGTGTTGGTTGGGGCGGCTGCGGCGCCTCGGCGTCGGCCCCGTGGCGCAGCAGGCCGATTACCGCACGCAGGTCTTCGAGCGCTTGGTGTGCGCTGGCGCGGATCACCGCGGCGGCGCGCGCGATCTCCTCGGGCGGCGCGTCCGGCCGAAACTCGAGCGCGCCGGCGTGCATGCTCAGCAGCGAGATCCGGTGGCCGAGGACGTCGTGCATCTCACGCGCGATGCGCGTGCGCTCCGCGTAGCGCAGCTGCTCAACGCGCAGCTGCTGTTCGGCCTGAGTCCGGCCATGGCGTTCGCGGCGTGCCTGGCGGCGCCCGCGAATGAACATGCCCCACGCCACGATCGCCGCCAAAGCCAAGGTGACGATGACGTAGTCCACGAGAGGCGGCAGCGAACTGTCCTCGGGCTGCACTGCACGGTAGGTCGGTAGCACGGCAAGCTGCCCTACCGCGATGAGTAACGCCAGCTGCCAGCGGCGATAGGCGGCGACCGTGAACAAGATGATCGCGCCAGCGGGTCCCGCGGAGGACGAGAACGCGACGATTGGCAGCGAGGCCAGCCCAAGGGCGAACGGCCAGCGCCGCCGCCACCACAGTGCGAGGCACAGCGCCGCCCCCGCGAGCACATCAAAGAACAGCAGGGGCCCGTTGAGGCCGCGACCGATCTGGTCGGCCAGCGCCAAGCCGCCTACGGCTATCGCCAGCAGAAACAGTGCGGAGTCGACGAGCCAGTCGCGCCGCGAACGGCGCGCCGGCGGCTGCTCGTCCTCGTCCGAGCCGACGAGCTTGCGGAAGAGAAGACGGAGAGCGGTCATCGCAGCCAGCGTAGGCGGCGTGACCGCGGTTGACCAGCCGACCGAAGTCGATCGAAAAACCGACTTTGGAGACACGACGACCGCCCTTCGGCCGATTGTGCAGAGACCACCGCGCAATGAATCCTGTCGTCAGTGATCAGCCTGACAGCTGCGAACAGGAGACTCCCATTCTTGCCGGCCTCGCGCACCTGACCGCCCGACACCGATGGGCGGTGATCGGCTCCTGGCTCGCTCTCACCACCTTCGGCGGCTTCGCCGCCAGCCAGGTGTCGCAGCGCTGGCTCGAGTCGTTCTCGATCCCCGGCTACTCGGCCTACGAGGCGAGCCAGCGGATGCTCGAGCGTTTCGGCACCGGCGAGCGAGCCCCGATCGTCCTCGTATTCCAGACGAAGGAGGACGCGACCTCGAGCGAGGCGATTCCCGCCGCGATGGAGCGAGCGCTCGAGACCAGTCCGGGTGCGCGCGCCAGCTCCTTCTTCTCGACCGAGAGCGACGCGTACGTCTCCGAGGACCGGCACACGACCTTCATGGAGCTATATCCAGCCGGTACGCCCGAGTTCGACACCAAGAGCGGCGCGGAGCAGATCCGGAAGGCCGCGCTGAACGGCCTGCCGGCGGACATCGCCGTCCACGTCACGGGCCGCGACCCGATCTCCGAGGCGAGCTCCAACGGCGACACGAGTGGTCCGAGCGCCCTCGTGGAGGGACTCATCGGAGGCCTCGGCGCGCTGATCATCCTGTTCTTCGTCTTCGGAACGCTGCCGGCGGTCCTGCTGCCGATCGCGATCGCAGTGACCTCGATCCTCAACACCTTCACGCTCGTCTGGATCCTCACCTACATCACCGACGTGTCGATCGCCGTGCAGTTCTTGGTCGTGCTCGTGGGCCTCGGTGTCGCGATCGACTACGCGCTGCTGATGATCTTCCGCTTCCGCGACGAGCTACGCGAGGGCGAGGACGTCGAGACCGCGCTGGTCGAAACGATCACGCACGCCGGTCGCGCGGTGATCGTTTCCGGCTCGACCGTCGCCGTCGGGTTGCTGTCGCTGGTCGTGCTGCCACTGCCGTTCATCCGCTCGATGGGCATCGGCGGAATGCTGATTCCGGCCGTGTCGGTGCTCTCGGCGATCACGCTGCTCCCGGCGCTGCTGGCGGTGCTCGGGGCGCGGATCAACAGCGTGCGGTTACTGCCGAAGCGGCTCGTCGATCGCGGTCACCCCGAAGACGGGCCGTGGGCTCGCTGGGGGCGACTCGTCAACGTGCGGCCGATACCGGTTGCGGCGGTCGGGCTCGCGATCGTCGGCGTGCTCGTCTATTACGGCTCGCAGCTGAACCCGAACGAGGCTCAGCTGAAGAACTTCCCGGGGTCCGGCGATGCGATCGTCGGCCACGAGGCGCTGAGCGCAAGCGGGATCACGCCGGGCGTGCTCAAGCCGTTCGAGGTGCTCGTCGAGAACGGTGACGACCCGGAGGAGGTCGCAGCGAAGCTGCGGGGCGTGGACGGCATCGCCGCCGCCGTCGCGCCGAAGGACTGGCGCAACGGCGACGCAGCGATCGTCGAGGCGTTTCCGGCCATCGACGGTGCCGCTCCCGGAATCCAGGGGATCATCGATCGCTCGACGGAAGTGCTGAAAGGGACGAACGCGACCGTCAGCGGGATTCCGGCCGTCGATCGCGACCTCGTCCACGCCATCTACGGCAACTTCCCGTACCTGCTCGCCTTCGTGCTCGCGCTGACCTACATCCTGCTCGCACGGGCGTTCCGATCGCTGGTGCTGCCGCTCAAGGCGGTGATCCTCAACCTCGTGTCGCTTGCGGCCGCGTTCGGGCTCGTGGTCTTCGTCTTCCAGCTCGGGCACGGGTCGGGAGCATGGGGGATCGACGCGACTCAGGCGATCAACCCCTGGATCCCGATGCTGATCTTCGCCTTCCTGTTCGGCCTCTCGATGGACTACGAGGTCTTCATGCTCACGCGCATGCGCGAGGCCTACGACGCGACCGGCTCGACCGAGAAGGCGATCGAGCTCGGCCTCGCGCGCACCGGAAAGCTCGTGACCAGCGCCGCGTTCGTGCTCATGTTCGCCTTCTTCACGCTCTCGCTCAGCCCGGGCTACGAGATCAAGCAGCTCGCGATCGGGCTCGCCGCGGGGATCGTCCTCGACGCGACGGTGATTCGCGTCCTGCTCGTGCCAGCGCTCATGCGCCTGCTTGGACGGGCGAGCTGGTGGATGCCCGCCTGGGCCCGCCGCCCACGACAACCGCGAACGCCCTCATCGCGCGCTCGCGCTGCCCACGCCCGACTCGACCAACAATGACCCGCCCCCAGCCACGGCGAGCTCAAGCGCCGCGACGGACTTGGCCGACTCATGCACGAATACCAACGCGCAGCCGCATGAACTGGGTTCTGAAACCCTTTACACACTCAATCGTCCTCCGGCGCCATCGCGGCACCAGTCGCCCATACCCTCCGACCTCACGGAGCGCAATCGCGCAGCGCAGGAACTCTTCGCGCCGCTCGCCGCCACCTATGACCGCTACGCGCGCCTGCTCAGCCTCGGCCAAGATCCTCGCTGGCGCTCGTTTCTCGTCTCGCGCGTCGAGGCGCGGCCCGAGGACACGATCCTCGACGTCGCCACGGGCACGGCCGCCGTAGCGCTCGAACTCGCGCGCCGTTACGGCTGCCGCGTCGTCGGAGTCGACCAGAGCGCGGAGATGCTCGCGGCCGGCCGGGCGCGCGTCCGGGCCGCCGGCCTTGACGACCGTGTCGAACTGGGCGAGGCGAGGGCCGAGGCGCTTCCATACGAGGACGACACTTTCGCCGGGCTGACGTTCGCGGGCCTCCTCCGCTACGTCGACGACCCGGGCGCGACGCTGCGCGAGCTCGCGCGCGTGGTGCGCCCTGGCGGACCGGTCGCCATGCTCGACTTCTTCGTTCCGCCGAGCCCGCCGGTGCGCGCCGCCTGGGAGCTCTACGTCCGCGCGGGCCTGCCCCTGCTCGGCCGCCTTGCCCACAACGGCTGGCGTGACGTGGGCGACTTCCTGGGCCCGAGTATCCGCAGCTTCTGGGCGCGCTGTCCGCCCCAGCGGCTTCTCGGCCTCTGGCGTGAGGCGGGGATACAGGGCGTGCGGGCGCGGACGCTCAGCATGGGCGGCGGCGTCGTGGTCTGGGGGCGGCGCGGCGACTGAGGGCCCGGCGGCCAGCCTTCTACGCGCTTGCCTCGGGGCGGCTGGCGAAACCACGTCACCCGTTGCACCGCCCCACGCGGTGTAGCACCTAAGCTAGGTCGCCATCGGCGCCGCTCTCGCCTCCGCTTCACCTGGGGCCGCTTCCCCCGACTTGCCGCCTTCTTCTCGCGCTCGGCATCGGCGGGCACGCGCTGGAGAGCTTAACGGCCGTCCGCTCCGGAGAGGTCGGGGTTGCTCAGAGCGGCTCTCAGGATGCCCGCGCGCGGCCCACGGCGTAGCGTGTGCGCCATGTCCGTCATCATGAATCGCGCATGAACAAGCCGCGCATCTTCCTCGGGTCGTCGGGCAAGCAGTCGAAACTGCTCCAGGCGATCACGCGCGGGCTCGAGGACGTCTCCGACGTCGATCCCTGGACGACCACGTTCAACCCGGGGCGGTCCACCCTCGACCGGCTCGTCGAGCTCTCCCAGGAGGTCGATTTCGCCGCATTCGTGTTCGCCCAGGACGACTGGACCACGACGGATGCGTCCCAGTCCGGCCAGGCGTCGCCGCGCGACAACGTGGTGTTCGAGGCCGGGCTGTTCGGCGGCGCGCTCGGCATGCGGCGCACGTTTATCCTCCACGCGAACGGTTCGAAGCTGCCAAGCGACCTGCTCGGGCTGACCTCCATCCGCTACGACCCGGCAACCAGCCCGGCGGAGGTTCGCGCGATCAACCAGAAGCTCCGCAAGGCGATCGAGACCGAGGGTCGCCGCGGCCCGGTCGAGGGGCTGTGGTGGCAGCTCTCGCTCACCATGCGGAGCGAGGAAGAACCGTCGGCGGTGGGCCTCCTGCACATCTCGCGGGACCGCGACGGTGGCCTGA
>JBKPFE010000142.1:0-3464 GCA_046728705.1 Actinomycetota bacterium | reverse complement strand
GGCTACGTCGTCGCCACCGCGGCTTCGCTGCTCCTCGGCCGGCCGGTGAAGTGGATCGAGGACCGCACCGGCAACCTGATCTCGACCGGCTTCGCGCGCGACTTCTACATGGACGGCGAGCTCGCTCTGACCGAGGACGGGACGATGACGGGCCTGCGCGTGAAGATGCTCTCCGACCAGGGCTACGCCTACGCGGACGCGCAGCCGTCGAAGTTCAAGGCGGGCCTGTTCCACATCGTCACCGGCTCCTACGACATCCCGGCCGCGCACGTCGTCACCGAGGGGGCTTACACGAACAAGGCCCCCGGCGGCGTCGCCTTCCGCTGCTCGTTCCGCGTCACGGAGGCGTCCTTTTTCATCGAGCGGCTCGTCCAGACGGCCTCGTACGAACTCGGGATCGACCCCGCCGAACTGCGGCGGAAGAACTTCGTTCCGCCGGAGAAGTTCCCCTACACATCCGCGACGGGTTTCGAGTACGACTCCGGCAACTACGAGCCAGCGCTCGACCAGGCGCTGGAGCGGGTCGGCTACAAGGAGCTGCGCGAGGAGCAGAAACGGGCGCGCGAGGAGGGTCGGCTGCTCGGGATCGGCCTCGCGAGCTTCACCGAGGTCGTTGGAGCCGGCCCGAGCCGGCAGTACGACATCCTCGGGATCAAGATGTTCGACTCCGCCGAGTTGCGCGTGCACCCGACGGGGAAGGCGATCCTGAAGCTCGGCGTCAAGTCGCAGGGCCAAGGCCATGAGACGACGTTCGCGCAGATCGTGGCGCACGAGCTGGGCATCCCGCCCGAGGACGTCACCGTCCAGGAAGGGGACACCGACAACACCCCGTATGGGCTCGGCACCTACGCGTCTCGTTCCACGCCTGTTGCGGGTGCGGCCACCTCGGTTGCTGCACAGAAGGTCCGCGAGAAGGCCAAGAAGCTCGCGGCACACCTCCTCGAAGCGGCCGAGGACGACCTCGAGTGGTCGGACGACAAGTTCACCGTCAAGGGCGCGCCCGACCGGGCGAAGACGATCCAGGAGATCGCGTTCGCCGCCTACACCGATCATCCGGAGGGAATGGAGGCCGGGCTCGAGGCGACGAACTACTACGACCCGCCGAACATGACCTATCCCTTTGGGACGTATGCGGTGGTCGTCGAGATCGACCGCGGCACGGGTCAGTGGGACGTGAAGAAGGTGGTTGCCGTCGACGATTGCGGCACGCGAATCAATCCGATGATCGTCGAGGGGCAGATCATGGGCGGCCTTACCGAGGGCTTCGGGATGGCGGCGATGGAGCTGATCACCTTCGACGAGGAGGGCAACTGCATCGGCTCCAACTTCGTCGACTATCTGCTGCCCACCGCGTGGGAGACGCCGCCCTTCGAGCTGGGCGAGACGGTGACGCCCTCGCCGCACCACCCGATCGGCGCCAAGGGCGTAGGTGAGTCGGCGACCGTGGGCTCACCGGCGGCGTTCGTGAACGCCGTCGTGGATGCGCTCGCGCACGCCGGCGTCCGAGAGATCGACATGCCGATGACGCCCGACAAGGTCTGGGAAGCGCTCGACAAGGCGAGTCTCGCAGAGTGAACGTCCTCGTCGAAGCCGGACGCCTCGCGCAGGAGGGGACTCTGTTCGCGCTCGCGACGGTCGTGGCGGTCGAACGGCCGTGCTCAGCCCGCGTGGGCGACCGTGCGCTCGTCACCGCCGACGGGGAGCTACGCGGCTGGGTCGGCGGCTCTTGCACGGAGCCGGAGGTCGTCCGGCTGGCGCTCGCGGCCCTCGCCGACGGCGACGTCCGGCGCGAGCGCGTCGAGAGTCGCTGCGCGTCGGAAGGGGCGGTCGAGGTCTTGGTCGAGCCACAGTTGCCCAGTCCGTTGCTTGCGGTAGTCGGTGACGCGCCAGCTGCGCGAACGCTGCGCCGGCTCGCGGACGTGCTCGGATGGCGGACGACCGAGTCGCTCCAGGGCGCGGACGCGATCGTCGTCGCCTCGATGGGCCGTGGCGACGAGGACGCGCTCCAGGTGGCGTTGGCGACGGAAGCGGGGTACGTCGGCCTCGTCGCAAGCGCGAAGCGAGCGGCCGCGGTCACGGTCGAGCTTCGCGAACGAGGAGTCGGCGAGGAAGCGCTGGCAACCGTCCGCAGCCCCGCCGGCCTCGACCTGGGCCCGTCGTCCCAGGAGGAGATCGCGGTCGCGATCCTCGCCGAGCTGGTCGCATGGCGACACACGCGCGGGCCGTCCCCCGCCGACCTCGTGGCGGAGGCGGTCGATCCGATTTGCGGGATGACGGTCGCCGTCGCGGCCGCAAAGGAGCAGCTCGTTCACGACGGCGTCACGTACTACTTCTGCAGCGGTCACTGTCGGAAGAGGTTCGAAGCCGCGCACGTCGCGTGAAGCTCGAGAACTCGTTCGAGGTCACCGGCTCGCCGGAGGCGGCGTGGGACCTGCTCATGGACGTGCCGCGTGTAATCCCGTGCATGCCCGGAGCCGAGCTCGTCGAGACGATCGACGAGTCGCACTGGAAGGCGAGGATGCGCGTGAAGCTGGGACCGATCTCGCTTTCGTTCCTTACCGACGTCATGCGCGAGGAGGTCGACGAGGCAGGGCGCCGAGTCGTCCTTGCGGCCCGCGCACGTGAGGAGCGCGGACGCGGGGCGGCCACCGCGACGATCGAGTCGTGGCTCGCGTCGGCCGAAGGCCGGACTCAGGTGTCCACCGTCACCGACCTGGCGCTGACCGGGAAGGCCGCGCAGTTCGGCCGCGGTCTGGTCCAGGATGTCAGCGCCCAGCTCCTGGAGAGTTTCGCGGATTGCCTCGAGCAGCAACTCGTGAGGCAGCCCGAGGGCTCGTCCGCCGCTGCCCTTGAGCCCGAACCGCCGCGCCCCGTGTCCGGCCTCTCGCTTGGCGCCGCTGCGATGCGCAACATGCTCGCTCGGCACACACGTCTTACGGCCGCCCTCTGGGCGACGTTCTTCTTCCTCTACCTCTGGCTCGGGATGCTCGCGGTCGACGTCTCGGGCCCGAGCGCGTTCATCCTCTCGGCGTTGCTCGGCGGCGCGATTTACCTCTTCATCTGGGTGTGCCTCGAGGACGACCGGGCGCGAAGGAGCGCCTAGCGTGACGCCCGGGCTCCTTCAATACGATCTCTGAGGTGTGGTTCGGATCTGTCGACGACGTCGAGCGTGCCCTCGCGCGCGAGTCCTACCTGCCTGACCGCGGGCTCGCGACGGCGATCTTCCTCGCCCTCGCGATGCGCCGCCCGCTGCTCCTCGAGGGGGAGGCCGGGGTCGGGAAGACCGAGGTCGGCAAGACGCTCGCCCGCGTCGTCGACGCGGAGCTGATCCGGCTCCAGTGCTACGAAGGGATCGACTCCGGGCAGGCTCTCTACGAGTGGGACTACGCGCGCCAGCTCCTCTACGCCCGGGCGCTCCAGGCGGGCGAGGTCGACCCGGGGCGGCGGGTGGCCGAGCTCTATGG
>JBKPFE010000327.1:0-3058 GCA_046728705.1 Actinomycetota bacterium | reverse complement strand
GAGTTGATGCAGTAGCGCTGACCCGTCGGGTGCGGGCCGTCGGGGAACACGTGACCGAGGTGGCCGCCGCAGTTGGCGCACAGCACCTCGGTGCGCACCATCCCGTGGCTCGTGTCCCGCTCCTCTTCGATCACGTCCTCCGACGCCGGTGCGTAGAACGCGGGCCAGCCGCAGCCGGAGTCGTACTTCGTCTCCGAGGCGAACAGCTCGGTGCCACAACCCGCGCAGCGGTACGTCCCGGGTTCGAAGACATGGTCGTACTCGTTGACGAACGGCGCCTCGGTTCCCTTTTCGCGCAGCACCTGGTACTGCTCGGGCGTCAGCTCCGCGCGCCACTCAGCATCTGTCTTCTCGATCTTTGGCATAGGAGTGCAGTCTGCCAGCGATGTGTCATCCGACCGAGGGCCGGGCACGTATGACCCCCAGAAGCGACAAAGCGTTCGAAAGAGGGGGGATCTCTGTTGATCCGACGGATCACGCTTCTCACAGTCTGGACTGCGGTCGCCGCAATCATGCTGGCGGCGCCGCTCGGGGCATCCGGCGGCTTCCCAGAGCGGATTTCGCTGCCCGACCGCTTCCGGCCCGAAGGGATCGCGATCGGCCCGCGGGGGACGTTCTACGTCGGCTCGATCCCGACGGGAGCGATCTACCGCGGCAATCTCAGGACCGGTGAGGGGTCGACCTTCATTCCCGGCATAGAGGGAGTCCGCGCCGCAATCGGCGTCGAGTACGATCACGGGCTCCTGTTCGTCGCCGGCGGGGGGACCGGGAAAGGCTTCGTCTACAGCACGAGAAGTGGCGACTTGTTGGCCGAGCCGCAGCTGGCTGTACTCCCGATCGATGACGCGAACCCGACGTTCGTAAACGATGTCGCCGTCGCACGGGGCGGCGCGTACTTCACCGACTCACGGCGGCCGTTCCTCTACCGATTCGGCCCTGGCGGCGTCGAGAGGATCCCGCTGACCGGCGACATCGTGTACCAGGCTGGAAACAACGCCAACGGCATCGAGGCAACGCCGGACGGCAAGACGCTGATCATCGTTCAGAGCAACGTCGGCAAGGTCTTCACCGTCGATCCGAGCTCCGGCGAGACGGAGGAGATCGCGCTCGGCCAGACGGTCGTCAACGGCGACGGGCTGCTGCTCGACGGCAAAAACCTCTACGTCGTGCAGAACCGGGACAACAAGGTGGCCGTGTTCAGGCTTAGTCCGAGCCTGGACTCAGGGACACTGACGGTGAATCTCACCGACCCGGACTTCGACGTGCCGACGACGATCGACGAGTTCGGCAAGCGGCTCTACGCGGTCAACGCTCGATTCAGGCCAATGACGGAGCCGCAGGAGACCGTGTTCTGGCTCGCGCAGTTCCGCAAGGCGAGCGGACACTAGGAGCGTCATCAGGGATGGCGGTGGAGTACCCTCCACCGCCGTCCCGCTGCTAGCGGGTTCGTACGAGGACGAGCTTGTCGACGCCGGACTCGGCGCCCCAGAGCTCGCCCCGGCGGCCAAGGAGCTGGCGCACGTCGGCGCCCGCGCTCGGAAGCCTGACCATCGTGAACCGCTGTGTCCGCGGGTCGAATCGGACGATGGCGTTCGCGCCGAAGTCGGTGATCCAGACGATGTCGCGCTCGTCGACATAAACCGCATACGGCTGCGGGTTTCGGCCCGGGAGCCGCCACTCGCGCCATCGGCGCCTTGCCGGGTTGTACAGGCCGAGCTTGCCCGCGTTCCATTCGCTGATCCAGATGCGGGCGCGCGAGTCGGACCAGACCCGGCGGGCGCCCTGATTCCGGGTGGGCGGCCGCAGGACGGTCGCCTTGCCGGTGCGGATGTCGATGTGACCGAGGTAGCTCCCGGCGAGCGAGGCGTAGTAGACCGCGCCGCGGGGAGTGGTCGTGATGCCGTAGGGACCAAGCCCGCGCGGAGCGGCGAAGACTCGTATCCGCCCGGTCTTCGGGTCAAGCCGCCCGTAGATGCCGCTCTGACCGGTGAACCAGAGGACGCCGCGACCGTCGAACGTGGCCGTGTTCAGGTTCGCGTACGCGCTTCGGCTCGGGAGGGGAAAGCGACGGACGCGCCGTGTCCGCGGGTCCACGCGCACGATCGCGTTGAGGCTGCCGTCCGTGATCCACGGAGCTCCGTCGGGGCCGACGATCACGCCGTGCGGCGCCGAGCCTTCCCCCAGCGGAATGTGTCGCGTCACCCCGGTCTTCGGGTTGAGCCAGCCGAGCTCGCCCGAGCCCTGCGCGGTGTACCAAACGCCGCCGTCGCGGGCGGGGGCGACGTCGTGGGGGTGTGCGCCGGCGGGCACGGGATACTCGCGAACTTCGAGGGCAGCTTGGCGGCCGGTGGCCGCGGGCGTGAGCGCCGCCACCAGGGCAAGCGCCGCCAGACCAACGATCGGCAGACGACGACGGAAGCGCACGATCTAAGCGCCGACGAGCGCGGCAGGGATTAGCAGGGCGAGCAAGCGCAGCCAGATCCCGGCCTCGTAGAACATTTCACGCCTGGACCGGCCGGGCCATGACCGGCACGGTACCCGCAGTGGGCGGGTGAGGCAGGGGATCGAGGCACCCGCGGGAATCCAGGCCGCTGCCGGTGATTCGGCCAGCGCGAAACCGGGGACGACCGGGTGGATGCTCCCTCGCGCCGCTCTTGCACTCACGCTCGTCGCTCTAGTTGCAGCTGTTGCGGGCGAGGCGCCCGCGGCCCGGAACGGTCAGCTCCTGTACCTGCGGCCGCTGGGTGGGAACGCACCGCCGTACGGCCGGCTGTTCCTGGCGGCCCCGACCGGGGAAGGCGCGCGCGACATCACGCCCGCCGGCATCCTCGACGTCCAGGGTGCGGCCTGGTCTCCCGACGGCCGACGCATCGCGATCTCGGCGATCGCCGAGGGTGACCACGATCCCGAGATCTTTGTCGTCGCAGCCGACGGGACGCGGCTCCGGCGTGTGACGGACAATTACCTCTCGGACCGGCAACCCACGTGGTCGCCGGACGGACGGCGGCTTGCCTTTGCGAGTGCTCGCACCGGGCTCTTCCAGATCTACTCGATGCGT
>JBKPFE010000051.1:0-2536 GCA_046728705.1 Actinomycetota bacterium | reverse complement strand
TCCGTCACGGCGTTGACGAGCCCGCGCTCGAGCGCCTCGTCGGCACCGACCGTCCTCCCCGTCAGGATCAGCTCCTTTGCGAAGCCGAGCGTGGTCGTACGCGCAAGCCGCTGCGTGCCGCCCCAGCCGGGGATGATCCCGAGGTTGATCTCGGGCTGACCAAGCCTCGCGTTCGAGGAGGCGTAGCGCAGATCGCACGCGAGCGCGAGCTCGCAGCCGCCCCCGAGCGCGAAGCCGTTGATCGCTGCGATCGTCGGCTGGGGCATCGTCTCGAGCAGCCGGCCGACCTCGTGGCCGAGCTCACCCCACGCCGTGGCCCGCTCGACGTCGAGCCCGCTCATGTACTTGATGTCCGCGCCCGCGATGAACGCGCGGTCGCCGGCGCCGGTCAGCACGACGACGCGAGTCTCGACGTCCCCGGCTAGCTCGCGCACGCGGTCGCGAAGTGCTTCGAGCGTCTCCAGGTCGAGCGCGTTGAGCGCGTCCGGCCGGTCGACCGTGACAACCGCGACCTGTCCCTCATGCCTGACTTCGATCAGCTGACGGGAACCTTCTCGCGCAGAAACTCGACGATCTCGCTCATCGGAGCACCCGGCGTGAAGACTTCGGCGACACCGAGCCGTTTGAGCTCGTCCGAGTCCTCGCGCGGGATCGTGCCACCCACCACGACGATCACGTCCTCTGCTCCGTTCTCCTCCAGGCCCTCGAGGATCTTCGGCACGAGAGTCATGTGGGCGCCCGAGAGAATCGAGATCCCGACCGCGTCGGCGTCCTCCTGGATCGCCGTCTCGACGATCTGCTCAGGCGTCTGGTGCAGGCCCGTGTAGATGACCTCCATACCGGCGTCGCGTAGCGCCCGGGCGATGATCTTCGCGCCGCGGTCATGCCCATCCAGGCCGGGCTTCGCGATCACCACCCTGATCTTCCCCGCCACCCCATGAGTATAAGAATGGGTTGGAGCGGGAAGAACTCGTGCGGCCACACCGTCCCGGTATAGGCGAGACTATGACGATGAAGCTGACCGTGATCGGCTGCTCGCCGGCTTGGCCGAATCCCGGCGGGGCACAGTCCGGTTACTTGGTCGAAGACGACGGTCGAGTCCTCCTGGACTGCGGCGCCGGGGTGCTCGCGAAACTACGACAGCGCGAGGACTGGCCGCGGGTCGACGCGATCTGCCTCACCCATTTCCACCTCGACCACTGGGGCGACATCGTCCCGTGGGTCTGGGCGCTGTGGTTCGGGCCGGCGAGCGAGCAACCGCGACCCGAGCTCTGGGTGCCGCCGGGCGGCGAGAAGCTGATGTGCGAGATCGGCGAGCATCTCGGCACGCCGGAGATGTTCGAGAAGGCATTCAGCGTCCGGGAGTACGAGGGAGGCAAGCAGTTCGAGGCCGCGGGCTTCCAGATCACGCCCCGCCGAATGCTCCACTACGACCTTCTCGCCTTCGGCTTCCGCGTCTCGAGCAACGGCAAGACGCTGGCGTACTCGGGCGACTCCGGGCCCAGCGACCAGCTGGCCGAACTCGCCCGCGACGCTGATCTCTTCCTCTGCGAGGCCACGCTGCTCGAGCCATACCCGGAGGGCGGCACGAGGGGCCATCTGGCTGCCGATGAGGCGAAAGCCGCTTTCGAGGCGTCAGGGGCGAAGCGGCTCCTCCTTACCCATCGTCCCCAGGAGCGCCCGCTCGACCCGCAGTACGAGCAGGTCCACGACGGGCAAGAGGTCGAAGTCTAGGGTCGGTCGGCGGGGTCAGACCCGCTTGAGGTGGCTCGAGGGTTCGGCCTTGCTCTATGAACGCGCGAAAACGACGACGAGCCACTTCCGGATCGTCCGCAAAGAGTCCCAGTACCCACTCCGTCCTCAGCCAGACTGGCGCCGGCGCGAGCCCGACCGTCGCTGCGAAGCTGCTCCAGGGCCATCCCTCAGCTAGAACGCAGAGCCCGGCGCGCACTGGATTCAACGCAACGTAGCGACACACCTCCATGGCATGGGTCTCCGTTTCGACCAGGATCGAGTAATAGCGCGCACCAAAGGCGTGTCCCCGCCTTCCGTGTCGGCGGTTGAACGATTCGGCGTGCCGAGCGTTTAGGTACTGCATTCCGCGCGCCAGTGTGGGCTCTTCGATCCGGACTACGAGGTGGTAATGCGTGCTGAGGAGGCAGTACGCGAAGCACTCCCAGAGGAATGCGTCGACGACCGTCGCAAGAAGTCTCAGCCAGCTGCTGCGGTCAGCGTCGTCGCGAAAGATCTGACTGCCGTGAGTGGCGTTAGCCGTAACGTGATAGACGCCGTTCGGTACCTCAATGCGCGGCGGTCGTGGCATCGAGCCAACCTAGGTCGGCATCCTTGATGCCAGCCGGCCACACCACGTATCGGCTCACTTTCGTTACGAATCCTCAACCACCCTCGAGGGTCAGACCCAGTCGAGGTGCGTTGAGGCTTGGCGGTCAGAAAACGGGTGTTTCGCGCCACACGCCCCATCGCTCCCTGAGCGCGTCGCACATCTCCCCCATCGTCACCGACGCTCTCGCGCAGT
>JBKPFE010000324.1:0-5256 GCA_046728705.1 Actinomycetota bacterium | reverse complement strand
GACCGCGATCCTCGTTCTCTCAGCGCACGTCGAGGTCGAGCAGGCGACGGACTTGCTCTCCAGCGGCGAGCGCAGCGGCTACCTGCTGAAGAGCCGCGTCACGGACGTGGACGAATTCGTCGAGACGCTCGAGCGGATCGTGAGGGGAGGATCGGTCGTCGATCCCGCGCTCGTCCAGGAGCTCGTCGCCGCGCGCCGCGTAGAAGACCCCCTCGACGTGCTTTCGCCGCGCGAGCGCGAGGTGCTCTCGCTCATGGCCGAAGGCCGCTCGAACGCGGGCATCGCTCATCAGCTCTGGATCACGGAAGGGACGGTTGAGAAGCACGTCCACAGCATCCTCAGCAAGCTGCGTCTACCGGCGACGGAGGACGATCAGCGCCGCGTTCTCGCCGTGATCACCTTTCTCGACGTCCGCTAGCCCGCCTCAACGCGAGTCGCTCGGCGGCTGGGCGCCCGGCCCGGCGGTTGGCTGGGAGTTGGCCGTTCGACGACAGGGATGGCCGGCTGTGCCACCGGCTCGTGCGGAGAAAGACCGATCGTCTCGCCGTGGTGGACTATCTCGAGCGGATTGCCGTCGAGGAGCGTGTAGACGGTCTTCGTGTTGGTGATCTCGACCTTGAGCCGCCGCCCGCGGAAGAGAAGCCTGAAGGCGATTCGTTTCAGCTGAGCGGGAAGCCGCGGGGCGAAGCTCAGCCGGCCGTCGTGGTCGCGCATGCCGCCGAAGCCGGCTACGGCCGCGATCCACGCGCCCGCGAGCGACGCGATGTGCAATCCGTCGCGGGTGTTGTGTTCGAGGTCGTCTAGGTCGAGCAGTGCTGCTTCGGCAAAGTAGTCGTAGGCGAGCTCGAGGTGCCCGACTTCAGCTGCGATGACCGCTTGCGTGCACGCCGATAGAGACGAATCGCGAACCGTTAACGGTTCGTAGTAGGCGAAGTCCTTCGCCTTCTCCTCGGCGGTGAAGGCGTCGCCGCGCCAGTGGAGGGCGAGCACGAGGTCGGCCTGCTTGACCACTTGCTTCCGATAGAGATCGAAGTAGGGGAAGTGCAAGAACAAGGGGTATTGCTCGGCCCTGGTGTGGGCGAAGTCCCAGGCTTCGTGGCGAGTGAAGCCTTCCGACTGGGGATGAATGCCGAGCGTCTCGTCCCAGGGGATAACGATGTCGCGGGCAGCTTCGCGCCAGGCGGCCGCCTCCTCGAGGTCGGCGCCGAGCTCAGCAGCGGCCCGAGGCAGGCGCTCGACCCCGTCGGCTGCGGCGAGCAGGTTTCGCTGCGCGATGAGGTTCGTGTAGACGTTGTTGTCGGCGATCGCGCTGTATTCGTCGGGGCCGGTGACGCCGTCGATGCGGAAGCCGCCCTGCGAGTCCGGATGGCCGAGCGACAACCAGAGCCGGGCCGTTTCCACCAGCAGTTCGAGTCCGACCTCGGATTCGAAAGCCTCGTCGTCGCTCGCCGCCATATACCGCGCAACCGCGTCTGCGATGTCGGCGCCGATGTGGAAAGCGGCCGTTCCCGCAGGCCAGTAGCCGGAGCATTCCTGCCCGCGGATCGTCCTCCAGGGGAAGGCCGCACCTTCAAGACCAAGCTCGCGGGCTCGCTCACGCGCGAACTCGAGCGTCGCGTGGCGCCAGCGTAGTGCATCGCCGGCGGCGTCGGGTGCTGTGTACGTGAGCACCGGCAGGACGAAGCGCTCCGTATCCCAAAAGGTGTGGCCGTCGTAGCCCGGGCCGGTCAGGCCCTTGGCTGGAATCGCGCGCTGCTCAGCGCGGGCGCTGGCCTGAAGTGTGTGGAAGAGACCAAAGCGCACCGCTTGCTGCAACTCGGTGTCGCCGTCCAACTCGACGTCGGCGCGGTCCCAGAACTCGTCGAGGTAGTCGCGCTGGCCCGCGACCAAGCCCTCCCAACCGGTGTGTCGCGCTTCGATGAGCGCGGCGGCCACTTGATCGCGAAGTGCCGGCAGCGAGCGCCGGCTCGACCAACCGTAGGCAAGGAACTTCACGATCCTCAGGCGCTCGCCGGTTGCGAGATCCGCAGCGACATTGAACCGGCCCAGGTCCGGCCAGCTGTCCACAGCAGTCGTCTCGGTGCCTGTCGGCCCCTCGATCAGGTGGTCCATGCCGGCGGCCATTCTCAGCCTGCTGACTCTCGTCGAGTGCACGAGCAGCGCCCCAGCGCCGCGGTCGAAGAAGCCTTCCGATTCGAGCTGCGACCCAAGCGGGGCCCCTTCCCGTGGATCGGCCTCGTCCAGTGGCTCCGGCTCGTTCGCGATCAGTTCCGACTGGACGACTACACGCAACGGGCGCTCGAGCGGTTCGACCTCGTAGAGCACGGCGGCGGCTGCGCGCTGCACCAGCGAGACGAGACGGGTCGAGCGCACGCGAACGGCCGTCCCGGCGGGCGATTCCCATTCGACCCGCCGGTGAAGGACGCCGCCGCGCAGGTCGAGCTCGCGCTCGTGCACGAGCAGCTGCCCGTGACGGACGTCCAAGGGCTCGTCGTCGACGAGCAGACGGATGATCTTGCCGTTGGTGACGTTCACCACCGTTTGGCCTGCCTCCGGGTTGCCGTAGCCGGCTTCGGCGTAGGGCAGCGGCCGCACTTCGTAGAAGGAGTTGAGATAGGTGCCGGGGAGGCTGGACGGTTCACCTTCGTCGAGGTTGGCGCGCAAGCCGATATGGCCGTTCGCGAGCGCGAACAGCGACTCCGTCTGGGCCAGCAGCTCCAGGTCGAGTTGGATCTCACGCAGCGACCACGGCTCAACCTGGAAGGAGGGATGATCGATCACGCGCGCTCCAACAACTCGGCGAGGTCCGAGACGACGACGTCGGCTCCATGCTCGCGCAGCGCCTCTGCCTGGCCGACACGATCGACGCCGACGACGAAGCCGAACCGTCCGGCCCGCCCGGCGGCGACTCCTGCCAGCGCATCCTCGAACACCGCCGCCTGAGCCGGGGACACGCCGAGCTCACGGGCCGCGGCGAGAAACGTATCCGGCGCCGGCTTTCCCTTCAGATGCTCGCGCTCGGCGACGAGCCCATCGATCTTCACCTCGAAGAGGTCGTCGATCGCCGCCGCGGCAAGCACCTCGCTGGTGTTCGCGCTGGACGAGACGACCGCTCGGCGCAGCCCGGCAGCGCGAACGGCGCGTACATAGCGGATCGACCCCTCGTACGCCTCGACGCCCTTGTCACGGATCAGCGCGAGCACGAGGTCGTTCTTGCGGTTACCGAGCCCGCTGACTGTCTCCGCATCGGGTCGATCAGTCGGCAGGCCCTCCGGCAGCTCGATCCTGCGCGCTGCCAGGAAGGAGCGCACCCCGTCGTAACGCGGCTTCCCGTCGACGTATTCGTCGTAGTCCGCCACCTCATCGAAGGGCGCGAACCGCTCTCCCGTCCGGGCGGCCCGCGTCTTCAAGAATCCGTCGAACGTTTCCTTCCATGCGGCGGCGTGCAGCTTGGCCGTCTTCGCGAGTACGCCGTCGAGATCGAATAAGCACGCGCGGACCCCGACGGTCAAGCCCAAGCTCTGTGCCTCGTGGCCTCGTTCGCTCACGAGCGCAATTTTCACTTGACCGAGCCGGCGAGGAGGCGCGGGGACGTAGTTCACGACGCGGTCACCGATGCGCACCACGCCTTCTGTGATCGCCTCGAGACCGGCAACTATCCGCGGCGCCGTCGTCTTGCCGCACCCGGACGGCCGACGAGCACTATGAACTCACCGTCGGCCACGTCGAGGTCGAACCCAGAGACGGCGGGTGCGTCGGGGTAGAGCTTGGCGACGTTGTCGAAGCTAATCGCGGACAAAGCGGTACCTCCCGTGGCTAGTAGCCACCGCCGCCCGAGTTCGCCGGTGCGGCGACCTGGTCGCCCGCCGGAGAGAGTGCGTACCAGCCGCCGCCGAAGGCGTTCAGGCCCTCGCCGTTCGTGTCGCCCGCCTCCTTGTCGCCGCTGAAGAGGTAGAGCGGATGGCCGTTGTATGTGAGCTGTGCCTTGCCGGCGGGGCGGCTAGTGGTCCCGACCAGCGAAGCGTTGGCCCCGTTACCTTCGGTCGGCTTGCCGCTCGTCCGCAAGGGCGGCCAGTTAACGGCGCAGGCGCCCGTGCACTCGCTCTTCGTCCCGGAGTCCTTCAGGAACAGGTAGAGGGTGCGGCCCTGCGAGTTGACGAGGATGTCCCCGAGGTCGCCGCCGTTGGCGACGCCGATCGTCGCCGCGCTTCCGTTTGCGGTGGTCGGAGTCGCTGTGTTGTTGCTGCTGCCGCCACAGCCGGCGACGGCCAGCGTCGTCAGCACCAAGGCTGCCGCGGCGGCGAGGAACGTGGAGGTGCTCCGGGTCATGCTCGCTCCTTTCGTTCAGTGGACGGATCTGATCCGAGATCGCGTCGAGGCAGTTCTTCGCGTTTATCGTCGAGATCGAGCGGAGCTCCGTCTGCACCGTCAGCGACCATCTTCGGTCCCGACCAGCCGTAATCCCGGCATTCCTGCTTGCCCCCAGTCGTGCGCCGGGAGCTCGCTTCACACGATCCCGCGCACCGAGAAGACGTGAAAGGCAGCATGGACGCGATGGGTCGTCTGGCCGTGCTCTTCGCTGCTGCCGCCGTGGGCGCCTGCTGCCCGACGCCGGCGTTCGCGCACGCCAACCTCGTCTCGACCTCGCCGCAGGACGGCGCGGTCGTGGCCTCTGCGCCGACGGAGGTGCGTGTCCGCTTCGACGACCCGGTCACCGTCGGCCGTGGAAATGCCGTCGTCGCCGTCGACCGCAGCTCCGTGCTCGCCGGCTCCCCCCACGTCGAGCGAGGCGGACGCGAGCTCGTACTGCCGTTGCAGAGCCTCGCCAATGGTGACTACAGCGTCCGTTGGGGAATCGTCTCGGACGACGGCCACCAGGAGTCCGGGCTGCTGGCTTTTCGCGTCGGGCCTCAAGAGCTCGGCGCGAGCGTGCCCCAGTCCGTGCTGGAGGCCGAGAGCGAGCGCCCCTCCGCGGCAAACGTGTTCGCACGCTGGCTGTTCCTCGGCGGCATCCTCGTCGCGGGCGGGATCTCGCTCTTCCGGCTGCTGGTCTCGCGGGCAGGCGCACGCCGGGTGGTCGTGACGCTCATGCTCGCGCTGATCGCGGTCGTCATCGGTGGGTCGTTGCTTCTGCAGACGACGCACGGAGGGGCAACCCGCTTCGGCGACATCACGGGCGCGGCTGTGCTCGTCGCAGCCGGAGGGGCATTGGCCACGGCGCTCTCCCGCACCTACCCGCGGCTGCTGGTGCTCGCC
>JBKPFE010000379.1:0-1381 GCA_046728705.1 Actinomycetota bacterium | reverse complement strand
CCTCGAGCTCGCACGCCGCCACGGCATCGAAGACGTGATCGTCACGGTCGCCTTCCTGCCGCAGCCGATCAGGAGCTACTTCGGGGACGGGAGCTCGATCGGCATGAACATCGAGTACTCGGTCGAGGAGTCGCCGCTCGGAACTGCGGGCTCGGTCCGGCTGGCGAGCGGGAGGCTCAACGACACCTTCCTCGTCATCTCCGGCGACGCGCTCTGCGACTTCGACCTCACCAAGCTGATCGACTTTCACCGCGAACGGGGCGCGGCCGCCACGATCGCCCTCAAATCGGTCGAGAATCCGCTCGAGTTCGGGATCGTCGTCACCGACAGCGACGGCAGGGTCGAGCGCTTCCTCGAGAAGCCGTCCTGGAGCCAGGTGTTCTCGGACACGATCAACACCGGGGTCTACGTGCTCGAGCCGGAAGTCTTGAACCACGTGCCGACCGATCGGCCGTACGACTTCTCCAAGGAGCTCTTCCCGCTGCTGTTGGAGATGGGGCGGCCGGTCTACGGGTTCGTCGCGGAGGGGTACTGGCAGGACATCGGCAACCTCACCCAGTACCGACAGGCGAACTTCGACGCGCTCGACGAACGCGTACGGCTGGAGATCCCTGGGATTCGCCTGCGGGGGAACGTGTGGATCGGGGAAGGCGTCGAGATCGACGACTTCGACCGGATCGAGGCGCCGGCGTTCGTCGGCAACTACTGCCGGATCGCAACCGACGCGACGGTCGGTCCCTATTCAGTGCTCTCGGCGAGCGTCACGTTGCGCGACCGCGCCCGCACGGTCGCGTCGGTGATCGACGCCTCGACCCACGTCGGCCGCAGCGCGCTGATCGAGAACGCGATCGTCGGCCGCACCTGCGACATCCGCTCCCATGTCCGCATCCACGAGGAAGTGGCGATCGGCGACGAGGTGACGATCGGCGCCGAGTCCGTGGTGATGCCCGGCGTGCGGATCTATCCCTTCAAGGAGGTGGAGTCGGGCTCGCAGGTCTTCGAGAATCTCGTCTTCGAGTCACGCGCGTCTTCGCGTCTGTTCTCGGCCGAGGGCGTCGCCGGCCTCGTCAACGTGGATCTCACCCCGGAGACGGCGCTCCGGCTCGCCGCGGCCTTCGGAACGGCCCTCAAGCGCGGTGCGCGCGTCGTCGCCAGTCGCGAGGCGCCGGATGCCTGCCGCATGATCAAGCGGGCGATGATCTCGGGCCTGACCTCGACCGGGGTGGAGATTGCTGATCTGCGCGTGCTGCCGTCGCCGGTCGGACGCCATCTCTTGAAGAGCCACGGCTACGACGGGGGCTTCCACGTCGGGATCAGTCCGACCGACCCGGAGGTCCTGAAGATCCAGTTCTTCGAGCCGCCTGGGATCGAGCTGACCGAA